>NZ_JADPET010000021.1 GCF_015667935.1 Clostridium sp. 1001270J_160509_D11
CTATAAAAAAGAGAACTCTGAAAAGAGTTCTCTTTTTTAATTTAATTAGTTAGAAAAATATGAATTATCAAATATTTCAATAAATAAAATTGTAATAATAAAACAATTAATTTATAAAGATTTATTTGGCTATAAATAAGGGGGAGATAAGATGTTAGACTTAAAGTATGGTGATTCAAAAGTAGAGATTGACTTATCAAAAGCAAAATCTGTGACAGTATTAAACGAAAATCCTATGGATGAAATCACAGACCTTAAAGCAGAATTTATCAAGGGAGTTACAAAAGATATGATAAATTCAAAATCATTAAAAGAAGTAGTATCAAAAGGAGACAAAGTAACTATAGTTATAAGTGATTTGACTAGATTTTGGCAGCGTCAGGACTTAATATGTGAACAATTAGTAGATTATTTAGTAGAAGAAATAGGCATAGATTATGATGATATAGCTATAGTCGTAGCTATAGGGACACACAGAATGCAAACAGAAGAAGAACTTTGCCAATTAGCTTCTAAAAAAGTTTATGACAAAGTTAAAGTTGTAAACCACGATTGCGATGCAGATGATTTAGTTTGTGTTGGAAAAACTAAAATAGGCACAGAAGTATATGTAAATCCGTTAGTAGTTGGAAGAAAAGTAATAATGGTAACAGGGACAGTTCACCACATTATGGCAGGTTTTGGTGGAGGAAGAAAAAGTGTAATTCCTGGAGTTGCAGGGCGTGAAACAATAAAACAAAACCATATAAGATGTTTATCAGAAACAGAAAAGAAAACAGACCCAAGGGTAGCGAGTAGGCTTTTAGATAATAATCCAGTAAATGAAGATATGAATCAAGCTGGAGAATTAGTCGATGTAGCATTTGGAATAAATATAGTTGTAAATACAAAATCAAAACATAGCAAATTATTCTGTGGAAATTTCCACGATGCATGGCTTGCAAGTTGTAAATATGTAGATGATTGCTACGGTGTAAAAATAGAAAAGGAAGCAGATATTGTTATTGCAAGTTGTGGTGGATATCCAAAAGATATAAATCTATACCAATCTACAAAGAGTATATTCAATGCTGCAAGGGCTGTTAAAAAAGGTGGAACAGTTATATTTTTAGCAGAATGTAGAGAAGGAGGAGGTGCACCGGATTTCTTCAGTTGGATAGATCCGCTAAAAAGGGGAGTACTTGATGAAGAATTAAGAGCAAACTTCACAATTGGAGGATATATATTCTATGCATTATGTGAAGCTATTGCAAAATCAGATATGCTTATGTTGAGTGAAATCGATCCAAACTTTGTAAAAGATTTAAATATAGATTCTTATAAAAACATAGATGAATTATTAGAAAAAGTTGATTTTGAAGGAAAAGATGTATGTATATTGCCTTATGGAGGTAGTGTAGTTCCACTTCTTCAAAAATAAAAAAATAGAGAATAATTAAATTTAAGGGATAGAAATAAAAATATAAAGAAAATAGATTATCTAGAATTAAAAGATTATAAAAGTGGAAATTTTAAATTTTAATATTATAAATTTATCTATAAAGGAAAGGGGATTATATTATGGATACGCCATTAATAATAGTAATATTATACGTAGCATTCTTATTAGGTTTAGGAATATTTATGTCAAAGAAAGAAAAGAAAGATGGGGAAAATTTCTTATTATACAAAGGTAAAAATGGTACTTGGATTACAGCAGTTACAATTGCAGGATTAGCAATCGGTGGAGCATCAACCATAGGTATAGCTCAAAATGCATTCGTTGCAGGATTATCAGCTGGATGGTATAACGTAGCTTGGGCATTTGGTGCTATAGTAGCGAGTTTCTTAGTTGTTAAACGTTTCAGAAATAGCGGACATAATACAGTGACTGGACTTGTACAAGATTTATTTGATAAAAAAACTGGGGTAATGATGACAATAGCTATGATTTTAATTCAATGTACAATAATAGCACTTCAATATATTGCAGGTGGATCAATATTAGCTAGTTTGCTTCCAGATACATTTAACATAGCTACAGGAACATTTTTCAGTTTTTTAATATTCATGTTAGTAGCATTTGTTGGAGGAATGGGTTCAGTTAGTTTGAGTAATATTATAAATATATCATTAATTTATTTCGGAATTATAATAGCTTCAATTATGGTATTTTTCAACCAAGGTGGTTGGGATGCAGCAATGCAAATGGCAAGTACTTCAACTGATGTTCCATACTTAAGTTTCACAGATGGTATGGGAATTCCAGCAATAATAGCTTGGATGATAGTTATGTGTGGTAATACAAACTCAATTCAAGGTGTTATACAAATAGGTCTTACATCAAAAGACGACAAATCTGCAGTAAATGGATTTAGATTAGGTGCTTTAATGATGATACCAATAGGTTTCTTATGTGCGATGCTTGGTATATCTTCAAAAGCATTAATCCCAGGTGTAGATGCGACATTAGCACTACCAATGATAATATTATCATTGCCACCAGTAATTGCAGGTCTTACTTTATCAGCTTTATGGGCAGCAGATATGTCTACTGCTTGTAGTATGCTAATAGGTTGCTCAACAACAGTTAGTCAAGATATATTCTTTAAAACTAGTATGGGTAAAAAATACAAAGATAAAGCATTTATAATAAACAAAGCTATAATACTTGTAGTAGGTCTATTAACTTATATATTATCTTCTCAATTAGGCTCAATATTAAATGCTATGAAGGTTTGTTTATCTATGGCAATAGGAACATCAATTGTTGTATTAGGAGGATTATGTTTTTCTAAATTTGCTGGAAAAAATGCAGGATTCTTTACTATATTAGTATCAGTATTATCTGCTGGAGCATGGTTATTTGTACCGGGAATCCAAAATGTTTTCTCAGATGTAGGTTATTTAATGTTATTAACTACTGGAGTTACATTTGTAGTAGTTAGTATATTTGATAAAAATAAAGTCAAAAATAATGAAAGTTTAAATAAACAAAAAGTAGCTAATAATTAATAAATAGATAATAATTAATAAAAACAATTATTAACATCACTCTGAATATATAAAATATTTGGAGTGATTTTATATTGCCTGCGCTATAAACATGTGAATCCTAAGCAATGGACGAAGCCGCCCGCGAATGAACGCAGTGAATTTTAAGCAACGGACGAAGCCGCCCGCGATGAATTTTTGTTTTTTATATTAAAATATAAAAATGTAATTAAAATTATTTATTGACAAAAATTATTTAATGAGTTAAAGTAATGTTAATGAGATTTAAAATATTATTAAAAAAGCTATGAAGGGAAGAGTAGTTATAAAACTGAGTTAGAGCGAGCTGGTTATGGTGGAAGTCCAGCACAAGGTCTATAATGAAGAACATCCTGGAGCTACTAACCGAAATCACAAAGAGAGTAGACTTAGTCGGAGCCAAACCGTTATAATTGGTGATGTATATTAGTACATTAAAGAGGTGAACTTTTTAGTTAAATTAGGTGGTACCGCGGAAGTACAGTCTTTCGTCCTATAGATGGATGAAAGGCTTTTTTTATTGCAAATTTTTATATTTTAAATTTACGAATTTAAATATTTTTAATTTAGAATAGATTGTTAGAAATAGTATAAATAAGTAAATTTAAGTTATAATTATAATATATTTAAAAAATTTAAAAAATTAAAAAAACAGACGATATAATTAGGAGGTATTCTATGCAAAAGGAATTCATAGAAATTAAACAACTTTATAGAAATAAAGATGAGTACATAGATAAGAAAGTTAAAGTTGCTGGATGGATAAGAACATCTAGAATGTCTAAAAACTTTGGGTTTATAGAATTAAACGATGGTAGTTTCTTCAAAAACATGCAAATCGTTATCGATGAAAAATTAGAAAACTTCAAAGAAGTTGGTAAATTATCAATAAGTACTTCTCTATTAATAGAAGGTACATTAGTAGCTACTCAAAATGCAAAACAACCAGTTGAAATACAAGCTACAAAAATAGTTGTAGAAGGTGAATCAGATAATTCATACCCACTACAAAAGAAAAGACATACAGTTGAATACTTAAGAACAATAGCTCACTTAAGACCTAGAAGTAACCTGTTCTCTGCAGCTTTTAGAGTTAGAAGTGTTGCAGCATACGCTATACATAAATTCTTCCAAGACAGAAACTTCGTATATGCTCACTCTCCAATCATAACAGGAAGTGACTGTGAAGGTGCTGGAGAAATGTTCAAAATAACAACTTTAGACTTAAACAATGTACCAAAAACTGAAGATGGTAAAATAGATTATTCACAAGACTTCTTCGGAAAAGAAGCTAACTTAACAGTTAGTGGACAATTAAATGGAGAAATAATGGCATTAGCATTCAGAAATGTATATACATTCGGACCAACTTTCAGAGCTGAAAATTCATATACTGGTAGACATGCTTCTGAATTCTGGATGATAGAACCTGAAATAGCATTTGCTGATTTAGAAGATAATATGGAACTTGCTGAAGATATGATCAAATACATAATCAACTATGTACTTGAACAATGCCCAGAAGAAATGGAATTCTTCAACAGCTTCGTAGATAAAGGATTACTTGAAAGATTAAACAACATAGTAAACTCTGAATTTACAAAAATAACTTATACTAAAGCTATAGAATTATTATTAGAGTCAGGACAAAAATTCGAATATCCAGTTGAGTGGGGATGCGATTTACAAACTGAACACGAAAGATATATAACAGAACAAATATTCAACGCTCCAGTATTCGTAACTGATTATCCAAAAGAAATAAAAGCATTCTACATGAGAATGAATGAAGATGGAAAAACAGTTAGAGCTATGGACTTATTAGTTCCAGGAGTTGGAGAAATAATCGGTGGTTCTCAAAGAGAAGAAAGATACGATGTATTACTTGATAGAATACATGAATGTGGACTAAACGAAGAAGATTACTGGTGGTATTTAGAACTTAGAAAATACGGTACAGCTACACATTCAGGATTCGGTCTTGGATTTGAAAGAATAATAATGTACTTAACAGGTATATCTAACATAAGAGACGTAATACCATTCCCAAGAACTCCTAAAAACGCTGAGTTCTAGAAATTAAATAAAATATATAAAAGACTATGTTGAAATAAAAATGACAACATAGTCTTTTTTTTCAACATAATAATTAATTTCTTACGTGTTATAAAAAATTTTTATAAAAAAATTTATGTATACTTTAAGCTTTATTAAAATAACTCAAATATTATGCTATCATTATAAATAAGCATGTAATTGAATTTAGATAAGGGGTAGATTTATGGTAAAAAATTATTATAAAGAATACAGTAGTAATTTAAATAGAAATATGGAGTTTAATGTATATGGTTATGCAGGACTACCTGTGCTAGTATTTCCAGCGCAAAATGGTAGATTTTTTGACTTTGAAAACTTCGGTATGTTGGAAAATGTAAGGGATTTAATCGATAGTGGAAAGATACAACTATTTTGCTGTGATAGTATAGACAGTGAAAGTTGGTCTAATGAAAATGGGGACCCAAGATTTAGAATATGTAGACAAGAGGCTTGGTTTAATTATATAGTAAATGAGATTGTTTCAAGAATACATCAAATAAATAAAAGTGGGAAAAAAATAATAACAACTGGCTGTTCTATGGGGGGAACACATGCAGTTAATTTTATGTTTAGAAGACCTGATGTATTTGGAGGAGTAATATCGCTTAGCGGATATTTTGATTCAAATATATTCTTTGGTGGTTATTGTGATGATTTAGTATATGCAAATTCACCTATAAAATTTTTACAAGGAATGAGTTACAACCATCCATATGTAGAGATGTATAGAAAGTGTAAAATAATATTATGCTGTGGCCAAGGGGCATGGGAAGATGAAATGCTGAGAAGTATATATAGAATGAAGGAATTATTACAATATAAAAATATACCAGCATGGATAGATATATGGGGACATGATGTAAACCATGATTGGAATTGGTGGCAAATACAGTTTTCATACTTTATAAGAAATATATTGGATTAATTATATAATATTTAGATATTGGAATTTGTTGTAAAAATTAAGGAGGCATTATAAATGAATGTTGTTTTTATTTCACCAAATTTCCCGCTTTATTATTATAACTTTTGTAAAAATTTAAAAATAAGAGGTGTTAATGTATTGGGGATAGGTGATGCACCATATGAATCTTTGCCACAACATACGATAGACTCAGTTACAGAATACTATAAAGTTGGAAGTCTTGAGAATTTTTATGAGGTAGAAGAAGCGTGCAGATTTTTTAATCAAAAATATGGAAAATTAGATTGGATTGAATCTCAAAATGAATATTGGCTAGAAACAGAGGCAACTCTGAGAAAAATATTTGGTGTAAATAGTGGGACTAAGATAGATGATATGGCGCCTATGAAGTATAAATCAAAAATGAAAGATGTATATAAATCATGCAATATACCTGTAGCTAGATATATATTAATATCAACTTATGAAAATGCTATAAACTTCACAAGAGAAGTTGGATATCCAGTAGTAGTAAAACCTGATAATGGTGTGGGAGCATCTAGTACATATAAACTTGAAAATGACGATGAGTTATCATATTTCTTTGCTACTAAAGATAACAACACTACATATATAATGGAAGAGTTTATAAATGGCCATGTCGAGACATTTGACGGAATTACAGATTCAAATAAAAATGTTTTGATTTCAGCAAGTCATGTTATGTTACATTCTATTATGGATACTGTAAATACAGGTTCTGATACTGCATTTTATTTTCAACCTTTTGAAGGAAAAGATATTGAATTTATAGGCAAAAAAGTCGTAAAAGCATTTGATACAAGAAGTAGATATTTTCATTTTGAATTTTTTAGATTAGAAGAAGATAAAGAAGGTCTTGGTAAAAAAGGAGATCTTGTTGGTCTAGAAGTAAATATGAGAGCGCCGGGGGCATATATACCAGATATGATAAATTACGCTTATGATGTAGATACATATGCCTTATGGTCAGATGTATTGATTTACGATAAGATATTTGTAGATGTAAATAGAAAATATGTAGTTGGATATGCTAGTAGAAGAAATGGAATAGACTATACACATTCATATGAAGAGATTAAAAATAAATATAAAGATAAAATAAAAATATATACTGAAGTACCAGAAGCTCTAGCAGCAGCAATGGGAAATCATGTATTTATATTTAGAACAGAAAAAGAAAAAGAACTTATAGAAATGATAGGATTTATATTAAAACGAAATGGAGATGGAAATTGGATATAGATCTTTGATAATATTTAAAAATAACCACATCTTAGGTAAATAAAGACTAATATGTGGTTATTTTTTATTTTTTTAATACTATTTTAATTCTTGTTATGAAATACTTTAAGTAAGTCGATATTATATTTAGGAGGTAATAAAAATGTATAATTTAAATAAAGTAGGAGAAAGAACATATTATATAGATAGCCCCACAAATATAGGTATATACAAATTAAATGAATCAGATATTTGTTTAATTGATAGTGGAAATGATAAAGAGGCAGGAAGAAAAATAAATAAAATTTTAAAAGAAAATAATTTCAATCTAAAATATATAATAAGTACACATTCAAACGCCGACCATATAGGAGGAAATGAATTTTTACAAAAGAGAACTGATTGTAAAATAATTTCAACAGAAATCGAAAATTTATTTATTAAATATCCAATTTTAGAACCTTCATTTTTATATGGTGGTTACCCTATAAAAAGTCTTAGAAATAAATTTTTAATGGCAAAAGAAAGCAATCCGACTGACACTATAGAGAATTTGCCAGAGGGGCTTGAGTACATAAAACTAGGTGGACACTTCTTTGATATGATAGGAATAAAAACTTCTGACAATGTATACTTTTTAGCAGATTGTGTTTTTGGAGAAAATATTATAAAAAAATATCACATATCATTTATATACAATGTAGATGAGTTTTTAAAGACACTAGATTTTGTAGAAAATTTAGAAGGAAATTTATTTATACCATCACATGCGCCGATTTGTGAAGATATAAAACCACTAGTTAAAATCAACAGAGACAAAGTACATGAAATAATAGAAACTATATTAAGGATATGTGAAGAAGAATTGATATTTGAAGATATTTTACAAAAGTTATTTATACATTATGATTTAAAAATGGATCTAAACCAATATGTTTTAATAGGGAATACACTAAAATCTTATTTATCATACTTATACGATAATGAAAAGTTAGAAATAGAGTTTAAAGAATCTAAATTATATTGGAAGACAAAGAGCTAAATACATAAAAGTGCTAGATATTTTATTCTAGCATTTTTAAATTCTAAGAAAATTAGATATTATTTAGTTTAAAAATATTTGTCAAATTTAAGCGTAATTTAAGATTTGATTGATATAATTAACTACATAATAAATAGATATAAATTAATAGTAATGGAGGAATTAATATGCAAGTTAGAGGTTCAGACGATACACTACAATTTGCGGATAAATTTAGAAATTATTCAAAAGAAGATGGACATGCATATAAAAAAATGAACAACAAAAAATTCGTTCTTAGAAGAAAAAGTAAATTATATTGTCCAAATTGTAAAACAAAAAATAATTTAAACAGTATTTATTGCAAGGAATGTGGAACTTTATTAGAAGATATTAGCAAGAGAACTTATGATTTTAGTATATCAAATATATTATCAAACATAAGTCTAAAAGATAGTTTTAAGGTGGCGGGATTTGCAACGTTAATACTATTTGCTATAAGTATAGTATTAAAATTAATTTTAAGGGTGTCATTAGGAAATTATGTTTCTTACATAAGTACTTTTGATTTACTTTTATTAATAAATGGTGGAAATTTAAATATACTTACTAATGCAAATAGTATGATGAACTATGGTAATTATTATAATTTTGCATTTCAAATTTGCTCATTAGCGCTTTTAGTATTGCCAGTAATATGTATGGTTGCTTCTTATAATATATTTATGAAACAAAAAAATACTGATGAATTAACATTAGCTAGACAAGCTATAGGAGTAGGAGTGATATATGGAATAATACTTACAGTATTAGCTCTTGTGTCTAGAAATAGCTTATCTATAGGCGGAGGATATCTATCTTCGGGATACAGTTTAGTATATGGAGTTAGTTTTTTAAGTGTTTTAGTTAGAGGTATTTTATTAGGATTTTTATCAATTTTATATATTGGAACAAAAAAAGAATATATACAAAACAACATGTATTTAGGAATATTTAAACAAGTAGTAAATACAGTATTTTTAGGATATTTTATAGTATTTGTACTTTTAGTTTTAGGATATTTTATAGGTTTAAGTTATGTATATGAATTTGGTATTTCAGGTTCTATCTCAAATATAAATATATTCGTAGTAATTAGCCAATTGGCAGCATATATTTGGGGATTTGCAAATTTAAATCCTGTAACTATAGGAAATCAAAATTTATTCTTAACAAATATATTTTCAACTTCCTTAAGTATAGATTTTAAATTATGTTTAATAGCATTTATTGCTCTATCAGCTTTAATATTATTGATATCAGGAATAAAGCTAAACAACAAATATAAAACTCACGCTAAAAAGACTACATTAATATTTAGTGGATTTTATGCAATCTTAATGGGAGTATTAGCTGTATTTACTTGTGTAAATGTAAATGGAGGCTCATTATTGGGATATAATGTACAAATGAATATGAGCATAATTTTTACACTTATAATAAGTTTTATTTACAGTTTTATAGTAACTTTTATAGGATTTAAATTAAATAATTGGGATTAATAAAAGAGAGGTATATAATAATGAAATCAAATGATAAAACAATAAATCGTAAGTTTATAAATATAGAGCATAGATCGAAAAAATCTCAAATAGAAAAAGAAATTCAAGATTTTGAAGATAAAAAAAGTGAAAAAATTATGGAGCTTGGAATCTCAGCATATGAAAAAATAAGAAGAGGTCTTATAGATGAAAGTATATTTGGAGAATTAACTTATGAAATAAAAAAACTAGACTTAGAAATATACAACAGAATGTTAGATATAGCAAATATAGAAGGCCACGATGAACATACACCTATTTGTGAGTGCGGTTATATATCAAAAAATAATGAAAAATTCTGCCCTAATTGTGGCAGGGAGATAAAAAAAGATAGGGAATTTATATTATGTGATGTTTGTGCAAGCAAGATAGATTCTGATTCTAAGTTTTGTACTTGTTGTGGCTCTAAAATAATTAAAAAGAAAGATATAGACTTAAATAAATACGAGTATGACTGTGAAGAACAATTTGACTACAATGAAGAAGTAGATGAAAATGATGATGAAATACAAGTATATGAAGGTGACGATTTTGAAAATTATACAGAACCTAAACATATAATTGATATAAAAGAAAATAATGATGATTTTGAACTTGATAAAGAAAAATTAAATAAATAAGGTTTCTCTAATAAATGATGTGAATTAGGATAAAGTAAATCAAAACTTATAGCATTATATATAAATACTCTCTGATATAAAACCATAAAGGTTTTGATTGGAGAGTATTTTTATTTTATACATAATCAAAAAGTTTACAAAAACTTAAAGAAAAAGATACAAAATTGAAAGGTTTCAGAAGGTGAAAAATATATTTAACTGTGTTAAACTATAATAGTATGAATAAACTTGGAGGGATTAAAATGAAGAAAGATAAAGTAAGGTCTAAAAAAAGGGAATACGACACCTGTAGTATTACTATGGAGCTAGAGAAGCCTTTACTTTACGAGGAAGAGCAAGCAGAAATTGCAAAAAAAAGAAAAAAGCTTAAGAAACAATCGATGAATAAGGCTATAATAAAAGCCGTTTTAATTTTATTGATTTGTTCAGTGTTAGGTTTTTTTATTTGGCTAACTAGCTACTATGCTCCAACATCAGAAGCAGAAACTTATTTGAAAAGTGATGATGCTGTAACAGTAAGCATAGACAATAATTTTATATGCTTTACGCCTACAAACATAACACCAACAAAAGGATTCATATTATATCCAGCAGCAAAAGTAGATGCTAAGGCATATGCAAAAATTTGCAAAATGATATCACAACAAGGTTATCAAGTTGTTGCTGTAGATATGCCATTTAATTTCTCTGCATTTGGTAAAAATAAAGCCAATGAAGTTATGAACAAATACAACAATATAGAGCATTGGGTTATAGGTGGTGATTCACTAGGAGGTCTTGTTGCGACAAGATATGTAAATTCAAAGCTAGATAATATTGACGGTGTTGTATTAATATCTTCATATCCATCAGATTCATATTTAAAAGAAGTTAATATGAATGTTTTATCAATTTGGGGTAGTAAAGATGGTGTAATAGATTTCCAATCTTTAATAGATGCGAAAGAAAAATTACCACCAGGTACTACTTATGTTGAAATTGAGGGTGCAAATCATTCACAATTTGGTGATTATGGAAAATACAATAATGATGAGAGTGCTTTGATAAGTGGAGATGATCAAAAACAAAAGACAGTTGACAGTATTGTAGAATTTATGAAAAATATAGACTAGATAAAAGATTGATATAGAAGTTTTAATATTTAAATTTCTACATCAATCTTTTTTTATTTTTAGATTTGTTTATATAGATTTAATGCACTCCAATTGCTCTTTTTAGGGTCTTTTTTAAATGCATCTATAAACCAAGTAATGTCTTTTTTAGAAATGCATTTTAATAGACATAGTAAAATTACATACACTATAAAAATAAGGATACCTTCAACAACTAAATTATTAGTATTTAGAAAATGAAACAACTCTTTTATAGCTAAAGATGAAATAGATATAGATATAATCGGTTTTATAATCCAATTAAAAATAGAAAAATCTAGTTTTGTGACTTTTAAAAGTCTATTAGCGCTTAATGAGAAGTTAAGTGTTGTACTTATAAATAAAACCATTATAAAGCCCTCTATACCGAACATAGGAATTAATAAGTTTATAATAAGTATTCTAACTGTCATATCTATTAAGTTATATCTCAATGTATAGACTTGTTGGTCTAATGCATTTAAACTACCATCTACAATTCTATCGAGATACATAAAAGGTATTAATGGAGCTAATATTTTAAGCATAAGACCGACTTCGCTATTGTGATACAAACTTTGTCCTAATTCGTTTGAATAAACTATAAAAAATCCCGTTGAAAATAATGCTATTATAAGCGTGAATTTTATTACTTTTGATATTACAAAATTAACTGATTTTTGTCTGTTTAATACGTTATATTGTGCAATTTCAGGTATTATAAGCGTTGAAAATGAAGCTAAAAATATTGATGGAAAATTTAAAAGTGGCAATGCCATACCTTTAATTACACCGAATATTGATAGAGAAGTTGCTGTTGATGAACCGTATGATTTTAATGCTTTAGGTATTAAAATATCTTCTATTGATCTTAAAAATGTCTGTACATATGCACTTCCCGCAATAGGAAGGGCAACTGAAATTAATTCTGTAAATATAGTTTTTTTCGATGTTCTCATTTTAATAGCAGGCGAATTTTTCTTTTCAAATATGTACATAAGGTAAGCACAAAAACATGCTATAATACTTCCTAAAGTCATGCCGAGAGTTATGTAAGAACAAGTATATTCTAAATTTGCAGTTGAAAAAGAAGTTATAAAAAAAGTAACTATAACCATCATAGTTATATTTTCTATAAAATCAGCAGTAATACTTTTTATAACTTTTCTACAACCGTAAAAATACCCATTAAAACAAGCAGAGATACCTATAAATGGCATACTAAATGAGAGTATTTCTAGAGGAACTTGAGCTCTAATATCTCCTATTAATACCGTACTTATAAAGTGAGAGCCATAATATAAACCTAAGGCAGATATAGAACTAAAAAATAATGTATATATAAAACCACATCTAAGTAAACGCCTAATTTTATCTTTGCTACTTTTTTTACCAATTTCTTCAGCAATAAGCCTTGTAAGTGTAACCCTAATACCAGAAATAGCTATAGTCCATGCAAAAACATTGATGCTCATAATTAATTGATAAAGTCCCATACCTTCACTACCAATTTGATTAGATAAATATATTCGAAATACCATACCTATAAGGCCTAAGGTCATGGTAGAAAAGGTCAATAAAAATGTGTTTATAATTAGATTTTTTCTCCTCATAAGTTTTTCTCCTTTAAATTCAATATATTTATTTATTTATATGATTTATAATTGAAAAAAATTTATGAAATTTATAGTACATATTATATTGTTGATGAAAATGTAAAAAGAGTGTAAAATTATTTCTAATAGAAGGAAAAGGAGAAATGGTTTGGATAATATCTCAAAAGCTAGAAAAGGAAATAAAAAAGCTATAAAGCAAGTTATAAAAGATAATATTGAACAGATGTATAAATTGGTATTTTTACATACTAAATATGAAGATGATGCTAAAAGAATATTGACAGATACGATGTATTTTATTGAGGATAATATGTCTAAATTAGATGAAAACCAAAATATTATATTATGGTTGTACAAAATAACTATTATAAATACAAATAATTTTTTAAAATATGTTGGTATGCTAGATAAAGATAAAAGTTTAGATAAATATTATTGTGATGGAAAAATAAATTTATATGAAGCGATTGATTTATTAGATGTAAAATATAAAAATGTAGTTATTTTTAAATGTTATTTTGATCTGTCTGATGAAGAGATAGGGGAAGTATTGGATTTAAATACTGATACTGTTAAAATTTATTTTAGACAATCATTAAAAAAAATAAAAGCAAGTGTGGGTGAATATTTATAAATGGAGGAAAAAAAGTCGTATAATATGAAAAGTGATATATCTAATATTGACATAAATATAGATGAAGATATAAAAAAAGATATTAAGGATTTCTATTTTTCAAAGAAAGATTTAGAGAATATAAAGATTCCACTAGATTTAGAAGATATAATTGATGAACCTTTTAAAGAAGAAAAAAAAGAAAAAAAATCTTATTATTTTAGTTGGTTTATTGATTTATTATTAGTATGCATAATATTATTGCCGATAATAGGAGTAATTAAGCCAAATATATTTATGAAGTTTGGTAATATATATTCTATATTTCTTAGAACTCATAATTTCTTAGAAAAAGATAATTTAATGAAATTATTAGGTGGAGAAGTAGAGTCTATGGATTTAAATAATGCTAAACCAAGTCTAATAATTAAAGAAGATGAGGTAAAAGATCCTACTTCCAATGCAGATGAATTAAATTTAATACATTCACTTGCAAATACGCTTATAAAAGCTGAATATAAGTGGGAATGTACAGAAGTCACGCCAAATACAATTGAAAAAGCACTTTCAGGTATTGATTATATAGAAGATAGATATCAAAGGATTTATTTTAGAAGCAGCTTGGAAAGTTGGAAAGAAGGAAATTTCTCAAATGCTATAGAGGTACATAATAAAGTATGGTCGATGCTTGAAGGTAGTGTAGGTGAAGCGTATGATTTGGATGAAGAGAGTATAGAAAAGATAAAAGAGAAATATTTTAAATAAAAAACTGCCTTATATTAGAATGGATCTTGTAATATAGGGCAGTTTTTATTTGATGTAAATTATATTATTTTAATTCTGTTAATGCTTCTCCACTTAAATCATCTAAAGTATTTCTACTTAAAGGATAATAATAATTTTTATCTTTTGCTTCAATTAAAATAGCTTTTTTAGCAATATCAGAGTCTACTGAATGTAAAAAAACAAGAGCATCACAATTTTGTATAAATTCAGTTATTAATTGTTTTGAATTTTTATTTATAGAATATGTCTTTTTTTGTTTATCATATTTACAATCAACTAGATAAATTGGACCTATTTTTTGGTTCGTTTGTATAATTGCGGCACTGTTGTAAGTGGAAGATAGCTGACTATAAACAGGTTTTTTATCTTGTAGATTTACTTTTTTCATAATTTGTTCAAAATCTACATCGCCATCATTAATTGATAATATATAACCTTTTAGTTTTAAATCAGATATTTTTTGATTAGATTTATCTTCACTATCATCAATTTTAGTTCCAGAAGGAGAATCTAATTGATCAGTTTGCGCTTCTAAGGTATTACTTTTTAAGTTATTTTTTATAACGAATCCACTGATAAGTATAATAGCTAGAAAAATTATAATATATACTACTCTTCTTTTTTTCATATAATCACCTCCTGTATAATTATAGAATTTTTAAAAATAGAATAAATTTATGTATCTTTAAAAGTATAACACAAAATGCCAATAAATTCCTATGAAATCGAATGTGAATTTTAATTAAATAAAAATATTTAATGTAGAAAATATTAAAATAAAAATTTATTTAAAAAGCATTTACTTAATATTATTATAATTAAATAAATGCTTTATTATTTATACTTTTATGTAAGTAATTTGATTGCCGTGGTTTTGTATAACTTTTACAAGGTCTTCTAGTGAAATCCATAGAGTAGACGTATTTGTATTTGGATGTACTCCGATTTTCTTTTCGCCTATTAAATCCTCGTCTATTAAAACCTGTACTTCACAGTTTGTATCATTTAAGATTCCAAGGGGAGTTACAGAGCCTCTTGTAAGATTTAAATATTTTTTTAGCCTTTCTTCAGATGCAAATTTAAGTGAAGTAGAATTGATTTGAGTTTTTATTGATTTTAAGTTTGCTTTTTTATTTTTATCCATGACTAAAAGATAGTGATTTGTTCCATTTGAATTTCTTAAAAATAGATTTTTAACGACATTTCCTTCAAGTATAATTCCAAGTGTATTCATATCTTCTATAGTAAATACAGCTGGATGCTCGGTTATATCGTATTTGATATGTAATCTGTCTAACGTTTCTAATACTATTTTTTATTATTTTTGATAGGTTTTAGCTATCAATTATGATATACTAATTTAAAAATAATGCAAGGGGTATTAAAAATGAATTTAAATCAGCTTTATTATTTTAAAACAGTAGCTCAATTACAACATTTTAGAAAGGCTGCTGAAAAATTAAACATATCTCAACCTAGCCTTAGTCTTTCTATTTCAAACTTAGAAAAAGAATTGGGGACTTATTTATTTGAAAGACAAGGTAGAAATGTTAGTTTGACAAAATACGGTGAAATTTATTTGGAATATGTAAAAGAAGCTTTATCAATACTTGAAATTGGAGAAAAGAAATTAAGAAAAATAACTAGTGATACGCAAGGCCACATAGATATTGCTTATATATCTCCTCTAGCTTCTTATTTTATTCCGAAAAAGGTGAGGGCATTTTTAGAAAGTGACGACAATAAAGATATAAAATTTACATTTAGACAGGGGATTACATCTCAGTTAATAGATGGTCTTAAAAGATCCAAATACGATATTGTATTTTGTTCATATATAGAAGATGAACCCGAAATAGTGTTTGATTTGCTATTTAAAGATGAGCTTTTATTAATAGTGCCACAAGACCATCCACTATCAGTATTAGATGTTATAGATTTAAAAGATATATCTAAATATCCAATAGTATCATATGAAAAAAGTACAGCTTTAGGGAAGGTGACTATGGATATATTTAAAAAGGCCGATATTACACCTAATATTATATGTGAAAGCGAAGACGAAAACGGAATCTATGGTCTTGTATCAGAAGGATTTGGTATTGCACTTGTTGCAGATATAATAAATACTGATAATTTTAAAGTAAAACAAATAAAAATAAAAAATACTGATTGTAATAGAAGTATATATATGGCATATAAGAAAAATACATACCAAGCGCCTGCTGTAAGAAAGTTTATAAAATATATAAATAGCACATCTAAAGATATCTTTATATATGATAACAATTAGACTTTTAAGTTTAGTATTATTAGAATATATATTAAAGCAATGGACGAAGTCGGTGGCGATATAAAATTTTATTATACAAAAAAGTAAGCAAGTACTATAATTCCTTGCTTACTTTTTTTATATAGATTCTAAAAACTCTATAACCTCAGATATAATCCAGTCTGGAGTAGAAGCTCCTGCTGTTATACCTATAGATTTGTAGTTTTTAAGTTCTTCTTTATTTAGTTCGTCTTTTGTCTCTATTGCAAATGTATTTGTTAAGTCTTTGCATATATTGACTAACTTTTGTGTGTTAGAGCTGTGTTTTCCACCTATTACTATCATACAATCAACTTCTTTTGCTAGATTTTTAGCAGAAAGCTGTCTTTCTTTAGTTGCAGAACAAATTGTATTTTTCATAGTAGCGTCATTTAATACTTCGTTTAATTTAGATATTATTTCTTCGTATTTATCTATATCTACTGTAGTTTGACTTACTACACAGTATTTTGCATCTTTATCGAACTCGATATTATCTATTTCATCTATGCTTTTTATTACTATAGCATTATTTCCACACCATCCATTTATTCCTATAACTTCAGGATGAGTTTTATTTCCTATTATTATGATTTTATATCCTTTTTTAGAAAAATCATTTACTATTTTGTGAATCTTTTTTACAAAAGGACATGTTGTATCTACTATCTTTACACTTTTTGTTTCAGCTTCGTTGTATATATTTTCTCCAACACCGTGAGATCTTATTATTACCCTCTCCTTTGATGGTATATTTTCTATTTCTTCTACTACTTTAAGACCTTTTTCTTCATATTTATTTACAGCTTGTTTATTGTGTATTAAAGGTCCTAGTGAATACACTTGCGTGCTTTTATCATCTAGCTCATCACTTGCCATTTGCATAGCTCTTTTTACTCCGAAACAAAAACCTGCATTTTTAGCTATTTTAACTTCCATAAAATCCTCCTATATAAAAAGCCTTCATCATTTAAAATGAAGACTTTTTTAATTATAATTAACTTAAGCAACGGAATCTCCGATTCGTTGGCGCTATGAGCAAAGCGAATTTTTGTTTATTTTATTTCGCCTTTTTCAAGCTTATAGTAATTTTCTTTTATAACATCCATAACTTCGCCAGCTATACGAGTGTGATCTTCACTAGTAAGCTTTTGTTTATAGTATTGTTCTAGTGATATAGGCTCTCCAAAATATACTTTTGCTGGTTTGAAAAGCTTATAACTAGAATATATAGTACATGGTACTATCTCTGCCTTTGCTTTTGTTGCAAAAAGTGAAAGACCTGCTTTTGCATCATTAAAGTCATCAGTTTTGCTTCTAGTTCCTTCTGGGAACATAACAAGAGCGTAGTTATTCTTTATGTATTTAAGAATTCTTTTAATAGTTCCTAGTCCTGGATTAGTTCTATTAATTGGTATAATTTCTACTTTATTTAATATTGATGCTAATATTTTATTCTTAAATAATTCCTCTTTTGCTACTGCAGTCATTTTTCTTCTTTTATTTACAGCGCTCGCTATAAATATAGGGTCTAAATTAGATTTATGGTTTGCTGCTATAATTAAATTTCCCTCTTTAGGAATATTGTCTATACCTATTACTTCAAATTTGAAGAAAGTCTTTGTAAATATACCAAAGAACTTTAACATGAAATTATAAAAAGTCAAATTTATCTCCCCTTTAAACTATTTAATTTTTTGTAAAACAAGTTCTACAACTTGATTTATATCTTTACCTGTTGTGTCTATTTCTATAGCGCCTTCTGCTTTAACAAGTGGAGCAAATTCTCTGTTTGAATCTATTTCATCTCTTCTTATTATGTCGTTTATGATATCTTCTAGAGTTCCTTCATATCCTTTTTCTTTTAATTCTATATAACGTCTTTTACCTCTTTCTTCAGGAGTTGCAACTAAGAAGAATTTGTAGTCTGCATTAGGGAATACGTAAGAGCCTATATCTCTACCATCTAGTATTACAGCATTGTTTTTTCCTATTTCTCTTTGTAAATCAACCATTAAGTATCTTACTTCTTTTATTTTTGCTACATCAGATACATTTTGGCTTACTTCTACAGTTCTTATTTCATCATTTACTATTTTTGAATCTAAGTATATGTTGTTATCTCTGAAATCTATTGAAGTTTGTTTTGCCATTTCAATTACTGCATTTTCGTCTTTTACATCTATATTGTTTTGAAGACATTTTAAAGTTACAGCTCTATACATCGCTCCTGTATCTATGTAATTTATGTTTAATTCTTTAGCTATTATTTTAGCTATTGTACTTTTGCCTGCTCCTGCAGGTCCGTCTACTGCTATTATTATGTTTTTCATTGTTTATCTCCTGTTTCTTTTTATATAAATATTTATAAGCTAAGTCCTGCTAAATAACCTGTAGAAAATGCTATTTGAAGATTATATCCTCCAGTTTCAGCATCTAAGTCAAGTAATTCGCCTGTTATAAATAAATTATTTATTTTTTTAGATTCTAAAGTAGATGCGTCGACGTCTTTTGTGCTGACACCGCCACAAGTTACCATTGCACCTTTAAAACCTAGTGATGATGTTATAGTAAGCTTCATGTTTTTAATATTTTCTATTATAGTGTTTTCGTCTTCTTTAGTAAGCGAATTTCCTTTTACATCGCTTAAATTTAATATGTTTAGAAGCTCTTTTACAAATCCATCTGGAAGTATAGTTTTTAAGTTAGTTGATATATTTTTATTTGGGTTATTTCTAATTAAGCTAACTATTTCTTCTTTTGATGTATTTTGCATAAAGTCGATAAATATCTCAACATGTTCTCCAGCTAGTACTTTGTTTATATATGAATCTATTATAAGTACTACTGGACCACTTATGCCGAAGTGAGTAAATATCATATCTCCACATTTGCTTATTTTTTTCTTTTTAAGTTTTGTAGAGATTTTTACATTCTTCATAGATATACCTTGAAGATTTTTAACCCAAGTCTCTGCTGTTTTTAATGGACATAGAGCTGGTAATGTCTTAGTTATAGTATGCCCATATTTTTCTAAAACTTGATAGATATTTCCATCAGATCCTGTATGAGCGTAGCTCTTACCACCAGTAGATAATATTACTTTATTAGCATATAGGGGCTGTGATATTGTGTTTTCTTCTTCATTATCACTTATTAAAACACCTTTAACTTCATTATCTTCTATTATTAAATCAGTTACTTTTTTATTGTATATAATTTCTACGTTTTTACTTTTTAAATCATCTTCTAGCGATTTTATTAAATCTAAAGCCTTGTCGTTTTTAGTGTATACTTTTAAGTCGTTTTCTTCTTCGATTTTATATTCTACACCTATACTGCTTAAATAATTTAATAAATCTTCATTAGTAAATGAATAGAAGCTGCTGTATAAAAATTTATTGTTGTTTACAACTTTATCAAAAAAGTCTTCTATATATCTATTATTAGTTATATTACATCTTCCACCACCAGTAAGTTTAAGCTTCTTTCCTAAAAATTCATT
This sequence comes from Clostridium sp. 1001270J_160509_D11, assembly GCF_015667935.1. Taxonomy (GTDB): domain Bacteria; phylum Bacillota; class Clostridia; order Peptostreptococcales; family Peptostreptococcaceae; genus Intestinibacter. Next base: position 20,459 of record NZ_JADPET010000021.1, read on the forward strand.
TCTTTCGATTAAAGTTACTTTGTGGTTATTTTGAGCAGCACTTATTGCCGCCATTATTCCAGAAGGTCCTCCTCCTACAACTATTACTTTAGCCATTATATCCTACTCCAATGCACTGTTTTCTATTTTTTTATCATTTATAATATGTGTAGTATCGTTCATTTTCATAACTACAGGACCATAATCTCTAAGCTCTATTATATTTAAAGCTGTATTTCCTTGGTTTATTCTATATATATTTTGAACTGATGAATCTAAGAATGATAAAAGCATAATTCTAGCACATAGAGAATGTGTAACTAATACTATGTGTTTTCCATCGTATTTTTCATTTATCTCTTTTATAAAGGCATCTGTTCTTTCTTTTATTTGATATAGAGTTTCGCCTTGAGGTATTTGAGCAAGATGTGGTTCATTTCTCCATCTACGATATAAGTCTGGATCTTCTTCCATTATATCTTTTATAACTCTTCCTTCCCAAGTTCCGAAATTCATCTCTCTTAGAGCTTCAGTTTTTTCAATTTCTATATTTAATTTATTTCCTATTATCTCAGCAGTTTGATAAGCTCTTCCTAAATCACTACTATAGATATAGTCTATTGGATATTTAGTCATACTCTCTGCTAGAAGCTCAGCTTGTTCGCGACCTTTAGCTGTTAAGTTTGAATCGCCATGTCCTTGAGTTTTACCAAGTATGTTCCACTCAGTTTGACCATGTCTAACTATATATATTGTGTTTGTCAATCATTTCCACTCCTTTTTTATTTCTTCTCAAATTTTAATTATATCATAAATAAAAATAATTTCATATGGATTATAAAGCACAAAAAAACTATCTCAAAATATAAGAGATAGTTTTCTATATTATTCAAATAAATCTATATATTTAAAAGTATTAAAATAGAGATTTATTTATATTAAAGCCATTTATCATTAGGTATTTGTCTCTTTCTAAGTCTTTTATATACCGATTTTCTTATTAGAGTATATATTACTGAGCTAAGTGGTATAAATAATATCATACCTACAACTCCCATAAGGCTTGAGCCTAGTGTTATTACAAATATAACCCAGATAGGGGGTAGACCTATTGATTTACCGACTACTCTAGGATATATTAAGTTACCTTCTATTTGTTGTAATACTGCAAATAATATTGCAAATACAATTACTTTTATAGGGTCTACCATTACAATAAGTATTGTAGCTATTATAAATGCTATACAAAGCCCAAATATAGGCACAAGAGCTAATATTGTTATAAGTATACTTATAAGTAGCGCATATGGTATTTTAAGTATAGTCATAGTTACAAAGAACATAGAGCCAAGTATTAGACATTCTATACATTGATATGTAAAGAAGTTACTAAATGTCTTATGTGTAAGTTTGCCTATTTCTACTAATTTATCTACTATTTTTTCTGGTAAAAATGCATACATAAGTTTTTTTAATTGGACACTTAGTTTTTCTTTTGATATAAGTATATAAGCTGCAAATATAAAGCTTATAACAGTACTTACTATGCTAGATACTAAGCCTGCAACCATCCCAAATGTAGATGTAAATAAATTTCCGAAAGAATCTTTAAAGAAGCTAAGTAATTTATTGCTTATACTAGGCCAGTCTATTTCGACATTTGTAAGGTAGTCTTGAACCCATTTCCAGTCTATATTTGATTTTTGTAACCATGTACGTAGAGTCTCTACTGCATGTGGGACTGTATCTGCTATATTTGTTATTGTTTCTAGTAGTTTTGGTCCAACTAAAAAGATTAATACTAATATAACTAATATAAATATTAAAAATGTAAGTAATAGACTAAGCGGTCTTTTTAGCTTTGGGAATTTTCTTTCTAAAAAGTTCATAGGAATGCTCAATATAAATGCAATAGCAGCACCTATTAAAAATGGTTTAACTATAGATAGTAAATTTGTAAAAATACCAAAAATATCTCCAATTCGATATAAAATAAAAACAAGGAGTATTAGACATATCATTCCCTGAAAAATTTTTCTTAATTGTTTATCGTGCACAATCGTACCTCCCAATATGTTTTATCTATAATAATATACTAGATTAACGAATAATATACTACTTTTATGAATTATATATTACATTTGAATATTTATAGCTTAAATATTTATATATGTTTTATAAAATGAAAATATACATAAACTAAATAAAGTACAAATTGATTTTTATATATTTTAAATATTACGTTATAATTATATAAAAAACAATAAGTTTATACATATTTATAGCCAAATTATGATAAAATAAAAAAAACTTTATTTTATAAGTTAATAAAACTGACAATACTAAGGAGTGACAAAAATGGAAGAGATGAGTATTTTAATAACAAATGAAGCTAAGCGTGAATTGGATAAGCTTCTTGAAAATAGCGATAAAACTTGTATAAGAATTCTTACAAGACACATAACTATGACTACTGAAGCTAAAATAGACTTAGAGCTAGATGAGCCAAATATAAACGACAACTGTTATGATGTAGATGGATATAAAGTCATAATAAATAAAGTATTAGACTCTCAAATGAATTATATAACTATATCATATGGTGGTCTTTTAAGTAGAAATGCATTTTGCGTAGAAGCTGATTTTAATTTCTATTATTAAACAAGGTGATATTATTGATTAAACTTGAGACAATTGAAGATATAAAAAACGCCGTACACAAAAATCAAATGACAATTATATATTTTACTGGTAACTCATGCGGTGCATGTGAAGTTATAAAGCATAAAATCGAAAATTTTTTAGAAAATTACCCTAAAATAAAAAGTTATGAGATAAATGGCGAAGAAAATCTAAAAGTTGCCTACAAATATAGTGTTTTTTCTATGCCTGTATTTTTATTATTTGTAGAAGGCAAAGAAAGTATCAGAACGGGCAAACATGTTGATTTACTCAGTTTAGAAAGAAGTATTGATAGATATTATAATATGATTTATTAAAAAAGAGATGCTAAAAGCATCTCTTTTATTATAAAGAAATTTTATTTTTACTAAATATTATTTAACAACTATATCTATATTGTCATTAGATCCATCTACAACTATAGTATCGCCATTTTTAATTTGACCTGCTATTAATTTTCTAGCTATTATAGTTTCAAGAGTGTTTCCTATATATCTCTTAAGTGGTCTTGCACCATATACAGGGTCATAACCTTCTTTAACCATAATATCTTTTGCAGCAGTTGTAACTTCTATATTGATATCTTTTTCTTTAAGTCTGTTTGCAAGGCTCTTCATAAATATATCGATAATTTTGTAGATTTCTTCTTTATCAAGAGATTTAAACATTATGATGTCGTCTACTCTGTTTAAGAATTCTGGTTTAAATCTTCTCTTCATTTCGTCCATTACAACTTTTTTAGTTTCTTCAGTTATTTTACCTTGATCTTGTAATAAGTAGCTACTACCTATATTAGATGTCATAATTATTATAGTGTTTTTAAAGTCTACTGTTTTACCTTTGTTGTCTGTAAGTCTACCATCATCTAGTATTTGTAAGAACATATTAAATACATCTTCGTGAGCTTTTTCTATTTCGTCGAATAATACTACTGAATAAGGGGCACGTCTTACTGCTTCTGTCAATTGTCCACCTTCTTCATATCCTACATATCCTGGAGGTGGTCCTACAAGTCTAGATACTGAGTGTTTTTCCATATATTCAGACATATCTATTCTTATTATGTTTTCTTCGCTGTCAAATAATGAACGAGCTAAAGTTTTTGCAAGTTCTGTTTTACCTACACCAGTTGGTCCAAGGAATATAAATGAACCTATTGGTTTGTTTTCGTCTTTAAGTCCAGCTCTTGCACGAATTACGGCATTTGCTACTGCTGTAACAGCTTCATTTTGACCTATAACTCTTTCGTGAAGTTCATCTTCAAGTTTAAGCAGTTTTTCTCTTTCTCCTTCAACTAGCTTAGTTACAGGTATACCTGTCCATTTAGATACTATTTCAGAAATTTCATTTTCTGTAACTTCTTCTTTAAGTAGTGCTGTATCGTATCCACTGCTTATTTTTTCTTCGTATTCTTTAATTTGACTTTCTAGTTTTGGAATTTCTCCGTATTGTATTTCAGCTACTTTGTTAAAGTCGTATTCTCTTTCGTATTTTTCAACTTGTCCTTTTAATTCATCAAGTTTTGCTTTTAAGTTTCTAACTTGTAGTATTTGATTTTTTTCTTTTTCGTATTTAGCAGTCATTTCGTCGTCTTTAGATTTTAATTCTGCTAATTCTTTTTCAAGTACTTCAAGACGTTTTTTACTTTTTTCATCTTCTTCAGCAAGTAAAGCTTCTTTTTCTGTTTCTAAAGTAAATAATTTTCTTCTTACTATATCAAGCTCTGTTGGTAGAGAGTCTATTTCACTACGTATCATAGCGCCAGCTTCATCTATTAAGTCTATTGCTTTATCTGGTAGAAATCTATCAGTTATATATCTATCAGATAATTTAGCGGCAGCTACTATAGCACTATCGTGTATTCTTATTCCGTGATGTATTTCAAAGCGTTCTTTTAAACCTCTAAGTATTGATATAGTATCTTCTACAGTTGGTTCAGAAGCTATTACTGGTTGGAAACGTCTTTCTAAGGCTTTATCTTTTTCTATATATTTTCTATATTCATCAAATGTTGTAGCACCTATACAGTTTAATTCACCACGAGCAAGCATAGGTTTGATTAAGTTACCAGCATCCATAGAGCCTTCTGTTTTACCAGCACCTACTATTGTGTGGATTTCGTCTATAAATAAAATTATTTTACCGTCAGCATTTTGAACTTCTTTTAATACTGCTTTTAGACGTTCTTCAAATTCACCTCTATATTTTGCACCAGCTATTAATGCACCCATATCAAGTGAGAAGATTATTTTATCTTTTAATCCTTCAGGAACATCTCCTCTAACTATTCTCTCTGCTAATCCTTCGACTATTGCAGTTTTACCAACACCAGGTTCACCAATTAAAACTGGGTTGTTTTTAGTTCTTCTTGATAAAATTCTTATAATTCTTCTTATTTCTTCGTCCCTACCTATAACAGGGTCTAATTTATGTTTTTTAGCTAAATCTACTAAGTTAGTACCGAATTTAGCAAGTGCATCGTAAGTACCTTCTGGATCGTTTGAATCTACTCTTTGGCTACCTCTAACACTTGATAATACTTGTAAAAAGTCGTTTTTATTAATTCCATACATTTTAAGTATTTTTCCGACAACAGACTTAGACTCTGTCTCCATTATAGCAAGCATTACGTGTTCGACACTTATATATGAATCCTTAAAGTCTTTTGATATTTCATCGGCTTTAATTAAAACTTCTTCGATTTTTCTAGAAGCTGTAACCCCTTGAGATGATATACCTTCACCATAAATTTGAGGTATTTTACCTAATTCTTCTTCTATAGTGCTTTTTAATGCAGCTACAGATACATTCATTTTTTCAAAAATATTCGGAATTAAACCGTCTTCTTGGTTTACTAATGCAGAAAATAGATGAATAACATCTACTTGTTGGTTGTGGTGTTTAACTGCCTCATTGTAGGCGTCGTTTAAACTTTTTTGAACTCTTACGGTCATTTTTTCTATATCCATATTAATCCCTCCATCTATATATTATGTCCTAAATAAAGAGAAATAGATATAGCTTTACCTAAAATTTGATAAGCTATTTTGATTTTGCAATTACCCTAAAAAATAAAGGAATATATATTCCTGTGCATAAAAAATAAAATAATAATAAAGGTCTATTTTGAAATTCTTAGACCATATCTATAAAAATAAGATTTTTAATCTTTAAATACTATTATAGAACTTTTTTTGCAAAAATCTAGGGGTTTTTGTTTACAATTTTGTTACTTTTATGAAAGTAAGATTTAAGATAGATTTTATAAGAAGCTGTCTTAAGTTTACGATTTTTATTAAATAAAAAAATATCAATATAAATAAAATAGATTTGTAATTTAGTATGTTTTTTTACCTTATTTAATTTAAAAACTTAAAAAATTAAATTTTATTTATCATAAGCATAAATCAAATTAATATTTT
>NZ_JADPET010000220.1 GCF_015667935.1 Clostridium sp. 1001270J_160509_D11
TATGTAGATATTTATTAAATAATACATATATTTAATTTCTAATAAAGGAGGCCTATTTTGTTATTTTTTAATTTTGAATTAAATAAAGAAGAACCAGTGTATATGCAGATTAAAAACTATATAGAAGATTTAATAACAAAGGGATTACTCCCTATAAATAGTAAACTTCCTTCAACTAGAGAACTATGTTCTATCTTAAATGTAAGTAGAAATAGTGTGTTAAGCGCTTATGAAGAATTAAAAACAGAAGGCCTTGTCTACTCTATTAAAGGTCAGGGAACTTTTGTAAAAGAACAATCTTCTATAACTACTTCTAGCTGGAATGTAGATTGGTCTTCATACGAAAATGAATATACTAAAGCTTTAAATGAAATGGATTCTTCTAAAAATGAAATCCAGTGGAAATCAAACTTAATTTCGTTTAAAAGTATATCACCTGCAGGTGACCAATTCGATATGGAAGAATTAAAACGCGCTTTTTTAAATAGATTTAACTTAGAAGGCCATAAACTATTAAACTATGGCTATGCACAAGGTTACAAACCATTAATTGAATTTTTAATGGAATATATGAATAAAAAAAATGTAGACTCTACAAATAAAGATATATTAATTACTAATGGATTTACAGAGGCATTAAATATAATAATATCCTCGCTTACTAATCCAGGCGATTATATCTTGTGTGAAAATCCAACACACAATGTATCATTAAAAATATTTAAATCATTTAACTTAAATATTTTGCCTATGGATTTAAATAAAAATAGCTTAGACTTTGAAAGTATAAACTCTACACTAAAAAAATATAAAGGTAAGATTAAATTTGTATATATTACACCTTCATATAATAATCCAACTGGCATTGTATTATCTCCAAACGATAGATTTAAGTTTTATAATATAATGAAAGAAAACAATATAGCTATAATTGAAGATGGATTTAATGAGGAGCTACTCTACTCTAGTTCTCATATTTTTCCGATTTGTTCATTAGATAATAAAAATAACGGAGTAATTTACATAGGTAGTTTTTCAAAAATTTTATTCCCGGGAATGAGAATTGGCTGGATATTTGGAGATAAAAACTTAATAGATAAATTAGTCAGTGTAAAAAGAAGTATAAATATGCATGTATCATTTTTAGATCAAGGTATATTATACGATTATTTAAAAAACAGCAACTTCGATAAATATCTGAAGAAAATAAGAAAATACTATGGCGATAAATTTAACTTTGCTTTAGAATGTTCTCAAAAATACATAGATTATGAATATGTTTTGGGTGATGGAGGTCTTCACCTATTCTTTAAATTAAAAGATATAGATACTAGATATCTCCTTGAAAAATGTCACGAAAAAGGCGTTATCTTTATGCCAGGAGATGTATTTTTTATAAATAAAAACCAAAATAATTTTATGAGACTTGGATTTTCTAGATTAGAAAAAGATGAAATTGAAAAAGGTATAAAGATAATCGGACAGACTATAGACGAAATTAAACAAAGCGTATAAAAATAAATAAAGACAATTTCCCACGTCTTATAAAAAGATACTATAATTCATCAATATAGTATCTTTTTTATTGTTTATATCTACATAAATATGTTAATATATAGTAAGAAATATAATCAATTACAAAATTGTATATTGATATCAATAATCTGTTGTATAAAAGTACAAGTAATATCATAAATAAAACTTAATTATCTACTTTTTAAAATGTACTGCTTTTTTCATTTTTTAATAATATTTAAAAATGGGGTGAATATTTAATGAAAGAAATAAAATATTATAAAGAAGATTATATCGGGTTAAAAAAATACAAAGATGACAAACTCTTTAGAAAAGAAATACCCAATGTAGATATGCTTATTAGTATGATTGAGGATGATGAAACTTTATATAAAAACTATATTAGAGATAACAACATATTCCCTATCACATTTATACATATTTTTGAAAATAGAAAAGACGATATAAAATGGTTTTATGACAATAAAGATAAATACTTCAAAGATATAATACGTTACGAAGATATCAATAAAATTATAAAATCAAATAATTTCAAAGATGATGTCTGTAGCTATTGTTGTCATGATTGTATTACACTATTTAAACGATGTCAAAGCGGCAATTATATGAATGCATATTTACAATTATATGTATATAATTATCTATACTTATATACATCTGATATACTATCACCTAAATATGAAGATTTTATAAATGAAAAAGAATTAGTAAAAGATGCAATATTATTTTTAGTAGAAGTTATAAATAAAACATATCAAACATATAAAAATTCAAGAACAAAAAACAGAGATATATTTAAAGAAAATGCAGATTTTATATTATTATTAACTAAATACTCTGAAGACCCACTATTTATAAAAGAAGTCCCAAATATATATAAAATAATAGATAAATTAGAAATGTCATTATTGACTAACAATGAAGATGATGCATATAAGGCGTATTGGCTAATATCAGATATAAGAAATTCAATAAAATTATATGAAGAATTTAGAGATGATATGGAATTTTTTTATAATAACAGAGACTTAAGTAAATTTATATATAAAGATATATTAGAAATCAATAAAGATGAATATAAAGGTATTTTATTTAATTATATTATAATGTACGAGAAATCTAAAAAATTTGAAGATATATATAATTATATAACTACAACTTATTTTATACTTAAAATAGATAATGTAGAAATAGACATAGGATATGAGGATGAATCTATAAGAGAATTTTTAAAATGGGTTATAGATGAAATAA
>NZ_JADPET010000221.1 GCF_015667935.1 Clostridium sp. 1001270J_160509_D11
ATCAGATACAGCAATAGGCGATAAATTAAAAGAAGCTGGATTTAATGCAGTTGCAATATCAGTTAATAAATGGGAATACAACACTATAGAAACTTTAAACAACTGGATAGACTTATTAAGTCAAATATTCCCAGAAGATGCTAAAGCAGATGTAGTTAAAAAACACAGCGACGATGTTTATAAAATGGTTCAAGATAGAGTAAAAGATATACCAGATGATGAAAGAGCTAATGTATTTTTCTTATTTAAATATGATGAAACTTCAATCGCAACATCAGGAAATTCATTCTTTGGTAGCTGGTGGGCAAAAGCTATAGGAGCTAAAAACGTAGCTGATGATATTAAAAAAGACAACGCAGTACCAGTTAATATGGAACAAATTTATAAATACAATCCAGATATAATCTTTGTTACAAACTTTACACAAGCTCAACCAGAAGATTTATACAACAACACAATAGGAAGTAACGATTGGAGCAAAGTAAAAGCAGTAGAAGATAAAAAAGTCTACAAAATGCCTTTAGGAATGTATAGAAGTTATACTCCTGGAGCAGACACTCCAATGACATTATTATGGTTAGCAAAAACTATATATCCAGATAAATTTGAAGATATAGATATGACTAAAGAAGTTAAAGATTATTATAAAGAAGTATTTGGCGTTGATTTAACTGATAAACAAGTTGAATCAATATTTGCACCGACATCAGATGCAGCACAAGGATTCTAAAATAAGGAAGCTTAGCATTAAATAAATACTTTTATAAAGCAGAATTCTTATATAAATTAATGGAATTTTTAACTATGTAAAGTATTTATTAGCTATTTAAGTAAAACTCATATAAAAAGGGGCTAATACAGAATAAAAAATCTATTTTGTATTAGCCTTTTTTCATTGTAAGGAAATAATTCTATATAAAAACACAATTTTATTTTTATAAAATAAACAATATGTTAAAATAGATGTACTCAGTAATAACATATTATAATATCATTACTATATATAAGGAGGATTTTATGACTAATATAAAAAAATTACTACAAATACTAATTCCAGGTATTATACTGGCTATAATAGTTTATGCACTTTTTTTATTTTTTGGAGGAACCATACTATATTTACTTGGATTGAAGTACAATAATTTATTATCCCTAGCAAAGTTCTTTGGGATATTTTTAATTTTGAGTATGATTCTAGACTTTATAGTTGTATGTTTTTTAAAGGTTTTGAAAGAGCTAAGAGGACTTACAGATACCCAATATAATTTATTATATTTGACTTTAGATATACCTTTAAATATGATTATAATTGGCATATCAGAAACACTTATCAAAGGTGTCTCGTGCTCAATGTTAACTGCATTTATATTTTCTATAATATCTTATTTATTTGGTATATTTTTAGAGAAGAAATCAAAATAATAATATAGGAGGTGACATGATTTTAGCTAGAGGACATAGAAAAAATCTGCTCCTACTTTTTTTAATACATAGTAAATTATATTTATTGATTTTGATATTATAGATGGGGAGAAGTTGTTTTGGGTAAATTAATAGGCTTAGACAAAATTGATTTGTCTAAGCCTTATTTTAAGCAATTATTTTATTGCTGCTCTTTGTCTTTGTTTGTTGTATTGTAGTCTTTCGTGTTCTTTTAAGTATTTCTTTCTAAGTCTTATAGAATCTGGAGTGATTTCTACTAATTCATCATCATCTATAAATTCTAGAGCTTCTTCAAGAGTGAATGTTCTAGCTGGGTTTAATTTTATAGCGTCGTCACTTCCTGAAGCACGAACGTTTGTAAGTTTTTTGTTTTTACATGGGTTAACTACCATATCTTCACGTCTTGAGTTCATTCCGATTATCATACCTTCGTAAACATCAACACCTGGTTCAACGAACATTTGAGCTCTTTCGCTTAGTGCGTTAAGACCGTAAGCCATAGTTGTACCAGCACCTTGAGCTATTAAAACTCCGTTGTTTCTTGTTGGTATTTCACCTTTGTAATCTTCGTATCTAGCGAAAGATCTTACCATGTTTCCTTCACCACGAGTATCATTTATGAACTCACTTCTGTATCCTAAAAGTCCACGAGTTGGAGCAGAGAATTCGATTTTTACGTAATCTCCTTCTATAGACATTGCTTCCATCATACCTTTTCTTAAGTTCATTTTGTTTATTACAGTACCAGAGTAAACTTCTGGACAGTTTATTATAACTTTTTCGATTGGTTCTTGAACTCTACCATCTTCAGTTTTGTGCATTAAAACTTCTGGTTTAGATACACCTATTTCGTATCCTTCACGTCTCATGTTTTCAAGTAATATTGATAAGTGAAGCTCACCACGACCACTTACTTTGTATCCGTCAGTAGTGTCCATTGGTTCAACTTTAAGACCAACATTAACTTCAAGTTCTTTTTCTAATCTATCTTTTAAGTGTCTTGTAGTTACGAATTTACCACTTTTACCAGCGAATGGAGAATCATTAACTAGGAAGTTCATTGATAGAGTAGGTTCTTCTATATGTATCATTTCCATTGGAAGTTCGTTTCCAACTTCACATATAGTTTCACCTATTGATATATCAGGTATACCTGCTATAACAACTATTTCACCACTACCAGCTTCATTAACTTCAACTTGTTTT
>NZ_JADPET010000222.1 GCF_015667935.1 Clostridium sp. 1001270J_160509_D11
CACATCTATAAAAATTATACTTATTTACAATTTATAAATGAATATAATTTCTTATATAGCATAAAAAAACACATCTTAGGCTTTTCAATATATTGAAATCTAAGATGTGTTTTTTATTATAAATTATTTATTATATATTAAAATTATAATGCTCTTAACATTCTAAGTACTATATCTTTTGAGTTTTCAGCTGCTTTATCAACAAATTCTTCATATGTTACATCTGCGCTTCCATCAGCTTTGTCAGACATCGCTCTTATTATTACAAATGGTACATTGTTTACTGTACAAGCATGAGCAATTGCTCCACCTTCCATCTCACCACAGTAAGCATTGAAGTCATTATCAAGCTCATCTTTTAATTCTTTTGAACTTATGAATATATCGCCTGTTACAACTCTTCCTTTAACTATTTTGAAGTCTTCACCTTTTGCTTGTTCTAAACTAGATTGATATGCTGTTTCCATTAATTTTTCATCAGCTTTAAATACTGAGTTTTCCATTTGAGGTATTTGACCTTTTTTATAACCAAATGCTGTAGCATCTACATCATATTGTATAGCTTCTGTAGATATTACTATATCATTTACATCTAATGATGAATGTATTGCACCTGCAACACCTGTATTAACAACTGCATCAACACCAAATTCACTTATTAGTATTTGTGCACATAATGCTGCATTTACTTTACCTATTCCACATTGAACTAATACAATGTCTTTTCCTTCTAATTTACCTATATAGAATTTTAAACTTGCTTTTTCTACTGTTTTTTCTATGTCCATCATTTGGATAAGAGTTCTTACCTCATTATCCATAGCTCCGATTATTCCTATTTTTTTCATATGATCCTCCTAAGATTATTTATCTAAAAAAAATCGTTCTAATATAGAACGATTCCTTATAATATATTTAATAAAAAAGATATTATACTGTCAATATCTTTTCTAAATTTTCTTTTTAAAATATCTATTATAATACTGCTGCTAAAACTGCACCTTGAGAAGTGTATGTTCCCATTACAGGACCAACTTCACTTATATAAACTTCATCAAATTGATGAGTTTTTTCTATTGTTGAAAGTAATTTTTCTGCTTTTTCTTTACAATCAGCATGCATTAGACATAATATTTTATCTTTAGTGTCTTCTATACTTGTTGTTATATGACTAGCAACTTTTTTGATACTATTACTTTCTCCTCTAGCTTTATCTACAGGTTTAACTGCTCCGTCTTTTATTTGTACAATTGCTTTAAAGTTTAATGCTCCTATTATTTTACCTGCTAGTGGACTTATTCTTCCACCTTTTACAGCATTTTCTAAAGTTTCTAATGTTCCATAGAATGAAACTTCATCTTTTATATTTTCTATAGTATTAACTATTTCATCTATATCTTTACCTTCAGAAATCATTTTAGATGCTTTTATTAATAAAAGCCCTGCACCTATACTTCCAGTATTAGAATCTATTACTCTAATATCCTTTTCATCATTGTCTGCTAAATATAAGTCTCTTGCAAGTACAGCACTATTGTATGTTCCTGATAATTTAGCTCCTAAAGTTATTACTATTACCTTTTCTTCACCTTGATATTCTTTAGAAAAACTTTCTGGAGATGGACAAAATGTTTTTGGCAGTTCTGTGCTTTCTTTCATTTTAGCATAAAACGTTTTATTATCTATATCAACTCCAGCAGTATAATGTTCTTCCCCAAAAGATACACCAAGTGGTACTACATTAATATTAAATTTATTTAAAACTTCATCTGAAAGATCACAAGAACCATCAGTTATAAGTTTAATTTTATCCATATTTTTTCCTCACTTACATATAATTATTTTTTCAGTCGGTCGAACGACCGATTTTTATAATAATATTTTATTCTTTTATGTATTAAAAGTCAACATATTTAACAAAGTGTTATTCTCCTTAATTTGACTTTATTTTCATATAAGATTATAATTTAAATAAATTTAGTAAGATTATTTTTATTATAAAAAAAGAAAGGTTATTTTAATATGAAGCCGACTAATATGAAAGCAACTATTCTAGCGGCCTCTACAAAATTAATGGCTAAACAGGGGATAAAAAATACTAGTCTTTCAGATATAGCTAAAGAAGTTGGTATTAGCAAAGGTACCTTATATTATCATTACGCAAGTAAAGATGATATTATTTGTGATATGGCTGATATGCATCTATCTATAATCACAAATTCACTAATTGGATGTCTGCAAAATGTAGGCTTTGACTCTAGTACGGAAGAGTTTGTATCTGTCACACTAAATAAAATATCCGATATAAAAACCCATGGAAGAATACATATGTATCTAATTTGTGAGGCTATAACTAGTAATGAAAAACTTAGAGAGCGATTTAAAATCAAATATATACAATGGAGAAAAGCCCTAGAATTAGAAATTAAAAACTCAATTAGTTTTAGAGATGATTCTTACCCAATTTCTTTTTTATTGATATCTATTGTAGATGGATTAGTAGTACAAAGTTTATTAAAGACAGAAGAAATACCATATGATGAAATTTCTAGATTTTTAATTACTACATTAAATTAAAAATTTTATATTCAGTTAAATATTTTTAGCTATATCAAAAAAACCGATTTGGAATATTTCAAATC
>NZ_JADPET010000223.1 GCF_015667935.1 Clostridium sp. 1001270J_160509_D11
CGATCTTAATAAATAATGTACTGTATTTAAATAATTTATATAAATTTATTTTCTTATTTTTATAAATCTTTTTAAACAATTTTGTACTATATTATTATAACGTATATTTTTGCAAAAAAAAACATGTAGTCTAAACTACATGTTTTTTTATATAACTATTCAGCTACGATTTCTTTACCGTTGTAGTGTCCGCAAGAAGGACAAACTCTATGTGGTAATTTAACATCATGACATTGTGGGCATTCTACGAATCCTTTAACTGTCATTTTTGAATTAGCCGCTCTTCTCATTTTAGTTTTTGATTTAGCTGTTTTACGCTTAGGTACTGCCATTTAAGCCACCTCCTTAATCATTTTTGAACAAATCTTTTAATTTAGCAAAACGTGGATCTATAAAATCCTCGTCACTTGCAGTTTCGCTACATGAGCAAGTTTCTTTATTTAAATTAGCTCCGCATTCTGGACAAAGACCTTCACAATCTTCGTTACAAAGAACTTTGTGTGGTAAATTGAAATCTAATGTTTGTTCTATTATTTTTACTAAGTCCACTTCATCAGTGTCAATAATAAAAGCATCATAGTCTTCAAAATTATCTTCATCAAAATCTTCGCTAACTAAGAAACCATCAATGGTATAACTCATTGGAACTTCTACTGGTTCTAGACATCTAGAACAATTATCTATTATAGTGAAATCTACATCTGCAAGAAGATGAACTTCGTCTTTTGCATTTTTAGAAATTCTACCAACTAGATTAATTGGTGAAGCCAATGTATATGTGTTATCACAATAACTAATATTATCAATTTTTTGCGAAAAATTCAAGTCTATTTTACCAGTTTCTCTTTTATTTAACTCATTAAGACTAATTATCATATTTTTCACCTCAACATATTACCAAATTTATTATACAAATAGGATTAATGTTTGTCAAGTATTTTTACTTGATAGTTATAATACTATTTTATGCTAATTATGAAAAAAAATCCTATACACATAATTTAAGGTAGGTTTTAGCCTACCTTAAACATTTATATTATAATCAATTTTGATAAATTATATAACTATAATTCTTTAACTAATTCTAATGTATCTCTAGCTATCATTAATTCTTCGTTAGTTGGTACTAATAATACTTTAACTTTAGAATCAGCAGCAGATATAACTGTTTCTTTTCCTCTTACTTTATTAGCTTCAGCGTCCATTTTAACACCTAATACTTCTAAGTTAGAAGCTATAGCTAATCTATCATCTATACCATTTTCACCTAAACCAGCAGTGAATACTATAGCATCTACACCGTTCATTTCAGCAGCGTAAGAACCTATATATTTTTTAACTCTCTTATGGTAAGCATCTAATGCATCTATTGCTTGTTGGTTTCCTTCAGCAGCAGCATCACATATATCTCTGAAGTCTGAAGATATACCAGTCATTCCGTATACACCAGATTCTTTGTTCATTAATTTATCTACACCATCTGCATCTAAGTTTTCTTTTTTCATTATGAATGGTATTATAGCTGGGTCTATATCACCACATCTAGTTCCCATTATTAAACCTTCAAGTGGAGTAAGTCCCATAGAAGTATCTACAACTTTTCCTCCGTCAACAGCAGCTACAGAAGCTCCGTTTCCTAAGTGACAAGTTATTATTTTTAAGTCAGCTATGTCTTTTCCTAACATTTCAGCTGCTCTTTGAGATACGTATTTGTGAGAAGTTCCGTGGAATCCGTATCTTCTTACACCGTATTCAGTATATAGTCTGTATGGAAGACCATATAAGTATGAAGATGCTGGCATTGTTTGATGGAATGCAGTATCGAATACAGCTACGTTTGGTACTCCTGGTATTATAGCTTTTATAGCATCTATTCCCATTAAGTTAGCTGGGTTGTGAAGAGGAGCTAATTCACTACATTTTCTTATAGCTTCTTCAACTTCGTCAGTTATTACAACTGAAGATGCGAATTTTTCTCCACCGTGAACAACTCTGTGTCCTACAGCGTTTATTTCGTTCATGTCTTTAACTCCACCGTAAGTTGGATCTAAAACACCTTCAAGAACTAATTGTATAGCATCTTGATGATCTTTCATTGGTTGTTCTTTAACGTATTTACCTTCTACACCGTCTTTTTTTTGAGTAAGTATAGAACCTTCTATACCTATTCTTTCAACTAATCCTATACATAATACAGCTTCATTTTCCATATCTATTAATTGATATTTTAATGAAGAACTACCACAGTTTAAAACTAATATTTTCATTAGTAAACCTCCTTAATATTTTATGAATAATAATATGTATTAAGTCCTCATGACTTTTTATTACAAAGTAAAAACCTCTCAGTTATGGTAAATTATAGAGATTTTTACTTTGTAACAATTTTGGATAATAAAATACCCCACTTAATATATCACTTTTTCAAAAAAAAGTACATACTATTTTTACGCAAAATGACATAAGGTACTTATTATCTCTTATATTATTATAATATATTTATTGAATTATTGGTTAACTGACTTGCTCGCAAGATCCTTACTATGAGTAACAACAATCACA
>NZ_JADPET010000224.1 GCF_015667935.1 Clostridium sp. 1001270J_160509_D11
TTTTTTAATACTTGATTTTCATCGCTTTGATTTCCAAAGATATATACTATTTCTATTTTATCTGAAAAACCAATTTTATTATTCTTCTCGGTCTACCTGATCCATCTTCAAAATGTTTCCCAACCACCTCAATATATCCGTACTTTTCTAACTTATTAATCGTTCTATTTACTGTTCTATAAGACATATCACACTGCTTTGACAATTCCTCTGCTGTAAACCTATCTTTTTTACATGTATTTATTGCATTATAAAAACAAAGTATCTTCTTCACACTTACATTTGTTATTTGAGCTATTTTCATCAATCTATCGTCTATCTTAACTTCACTTCTCTCTTTATTTTTAGATTTTATAGGTCCTATAGCCTTTCCATCTTCATAAATTATATATGCAACATTCTCATTTTTACATCGTTTGGCCTTTATAATAGCTTCATTAGCCTTATATTTTGCCTCACTAGCTGTCTTTCCATATCCAATACCCATAGAAATTCTGTTTAATGAGTTGTCTTCAATAGATTTTAAAAGTTCTATATTTGTATAATTCTCTGTCTCTGTTTCTAATATTGTCTTTGTCGAAATCAATATATATGTATTATAACTAAATTCGATAACAGCAGCCTCTATCTTATTTGCAAACTCATAAATCAATTCTGTGACTTTATTTTTTTCTTTAATATAATAATACTCATTTCGACTTATTATAGAGTAGTCATCAGGAAAATCTATATGAACAAATATAGCTACAACCCTACAATTAGTATTTATTTTAGCTATATATCTTAGATATATATTTTGGAAACTCTCTATTATAATACTCTTTGTCGGGATAGCCATATAATTATCTATTCCATCTGAGTCAAATTGTTTATTTACATCACTTAATGATGTCACAATACATACATTTTCGTCATTTTTTAAGTTATTCCTATGAAAATTAAGTGCATCTTCAGTCGTATTTTTATTATTGAATTTTACATTATAAAGCATAAGGTTTACTTCATCCATATCTATACCGATACTATTATAAACTTCTTTAATCAACTCTTTAGAATATGTATCTATACTCAGATTTTTTATATTTTTGTTTTCATATAATCCTTTTAATAAAGCAGATGATAGGGAGCTTTCATGCAAAGGGAAATATCCCCATATACATTCTTCCTTTACGTATAATTTTACAAATTTATATACGACTACTCCTGCAAACATCAGAGCATCATACTTTTTTTGTGATTTTTTTACTATTTCAACCGCTTTTAAATAATTGCTATAAACTATAATATCTAAATCTATATCAACTATATTTTTGTCTACAATATCCTTTACAATATTTGCTGTATATAATGGAGCAATTAAAGCAACTTTCATTTTTTCACATCCTCAAATTATATTCCGTATTGCATATTACTTTTTTAAGATAGATACATGCTGATTTATCTGTAGTTTTTAATTTATTTTTTATTTATTTGTTGTTCTAAAAACTGAGCAATAGTCTTTGCCAACAAAATTCGCTTGTCAGAATAAGAGTGGTCTGTATCAATAAACTTTTCAGTCAAATTATTATTATATTTTTTAATCTCACTTGCTAAAATATCGTGATGCAAATATCTTTTGCTCACAACATCTCTACTTGCTATAGTTATCAGTATTTCTTCATTAGATAGAGATTTTGCCTTATCTGGAAGGTTCCACTTATCCCCATTATCAAGACATTCCTGCATCAGTATTTCTGCACTTGTATTGTTTAATGGTACTAGTGCTGTCTTATACATCTCAAATGCCTCGTCTTTTTCCTTTTGATTATAATTGCCTATTTTCCCAATAAGCCCAAAATCATATGGACTTATCGCAACAGATGCCTTTATCCTTTTATCACATGCGTAATTTAAAGTTAAGAAACCGCCCATACTATGCCCTATTAAAAATAAATTATTTGTATCTATGTCAAATTCTTTTACTGACTTTTCATCTGTCAAAAAATCAATAGCACTTTTTACATCTTCCATACAATTACTAAATGAAAAACTACCTTTTACACCCCAACTCCCCCTATAATGAAATCGCAGTATATTCATACCGCATCGTCTAAGAGCATGAGCTAAATCTATCGGGTCGTCATATCCTGGAAACCCATGCAATAGTATTGCTGTTGGGTGAGGTCCCTTTCCTTGCGGTGTCAACATAACCCCACATAAATCACTACCATGGCTTGTAAAACCTAATTCAATTATATTAGGAAAATTTCTGTCATCTAGCTTCATTTGTTCAATATCTTTTGTAACATAAGCTTTATCAAACATCTTAATCCACCTCTTTTTTATATAATCAATTATGTTTTCTTCATTTACAATATAAATTCCTTTTAGCGATATAATATAAAGTATTTTTCCATTTTTATAGTATGTATGTCTAATAGAATTAAGTTATATCTAATTATACATTATTTGTAAAATTTTAAAAGAGATGTAAATTATCTTCCCATATAAAAAGAGCTCATTTACTAAAGCAAATTGAGCTCTTTTTATTGAAATTATTATTTGTTGATATTTTATTTTTAATTTTATAAATTATATCTATATATATCCAGATC
>NZ_JADPET010000225.1 GCF_015667935.1 Clostridium sp. 1001270J_160509_D11
AATGTTATTTTTAATTTTTATATCTAATTTTTTTGTATCTTATTTTTATGCAATTTTATATTCAATCTTTTTATTCAGTATATATAGCGTCGAATTTACAACCTTCCATACAAGCTCCACATTTAATACATTTAGTTGTATCGATAACATGAGGTGCTTTCTTTTCACCAGTGATTGCACCAACTGGACAGTTTCTAGCACATTTAGTACAACCTTTACATTTATCTGGATCAATTTTGAAAGTTTTTAATGCAGAACATACATGAGCTCTACATTTACCATCAACTATATGTTCTTCATATTCGTGTCTAAATAATTCTAATGTACTTATAACTGGAAGTGGAGCACTCTTACCAAGACCACATAATGACATAGTTCTTACTGTTTTTGCAGTTTCTTCTAGTTTATCTAGATCTTCTAATGTACCTTTACCTTCAGTTATTTTATCTAACATTTCAAGCATTCTCTTAGTTCCTATACGACATGGAGTACATTTACCACATGATTCTCTTTGTGTGAAACTCATGAAGAAACGAGCAACGTCAACCATACAACTGTTTTCGTCCATTACTACAAGTCCACCAGAACCCATTATGGCATTCAGTTTTTTAACTGAGTCAAAGTCTAATGGTAAGTCTAAGTGTTTTTCAACTAAACATCCACCTGATGGTCCACCTATTTGGACAGCTTTGAATGGAACATTATCTTTAACACCGCCACCAATATCGTAAACTATTTCTCTTAGTGTAGTTCCCATTGGAACTTCTATTAATCCTGTATTATTAACACTACCTGTTAATGCAAACGCTTTCGTACCAGGACTGCCTTCTGTACCAAAACCTCTGTACCAATCAGAACCGTTTGTTATTATCATTGGAACGTTTGCATATGTTTCAACGTTGTTTAATACTGTTGGTCTTTCAAATAGACCTTTTTCAGCAGAACGAGGTGGTTTAACCCTTGGCATACCACGATTACCTTCTATAGAAGCTGTTAATGCACTACCTTCACCACAAACGAAAGCCCCTGCACCTCTATTTATGTGTAATCTGAAACTAAAATCAGTTCCTAATATATTATCTCCAAGTAGTCCACGTTCCTCAGCTTGAGCTATAGCTATTCTTAAACGTTCAACTGCTAATGGATATTCAGCACGGACATATATATATCCATTTTGAGCACCTACTAAGTAAGCACCTATCATCATACCTTCTATCATTTTGTGAGGGTCACCTTCCATGATACTTCTGTCCATGAATGCTCCTGGGTCACCTTCATCACCATTACATACTACATATCTCTCGGTTACTGGTTGTTTTGCAACCTCTGCCCATTTCTTACCTGTTGGGAAACCAGCACCCCCACGACCTCTAAGTCCAGATTTTAGTATTTCTTCTAATCCTTCTTCTTTAGTCATGTCGAATAATACTTTTTCTAAACCTTTGTAACCGCCAATTGCTATATATTCTTCTATGTGCTCTGCATCTATATGACCGCAGTTTTTAAGAACTATACGAGTTTGTTTTTCATAGAAAGGTATAGATTCTTGGCTTACATAAGATTTGCCGTTTTGTTTATATACTAATCTATCGATTACATTTCTCTTTAGAATTGTTTCATTATAAATTTCTTCACAATCTTCAAGTTGGACTTTTACATAAAGTATATTTAAAGGTTCTATTCTCATTAATGGCCCCATTTCACAGAAACCATGACATCCACTTTTTTTAACTTCTGGATGTGAAACATGACCTTCAAATTTTACTTCTACATTTTCATTATCTCCAACAAGTTCTTTCATTTTTTCATATATAAATTGTGAACCACCTGATATGCAACCAGTCCCTGCACAAATTAATATACGTATAGGAGTTGCGTCAATTTTTGCTTTCGCTTCTTTACGAATAGCTTGTAATTGTTCTCTTGTTTCTATCCTCATTATTCGCACTCTCCTTCCTTCAATTCATCTATTATTTCTACAGCTTTATCTGGATTCATTTTTGGATGGACTTTATCATTGATAGTCATAACTGGTGCAAGACCACAAGCTCCTAAACATGATACTATTTCTATAGTAAATAACATGTCATCAGTAGTTTGTTTGCCTTTTCCTAAACCTAAATGTTTTTCCAATGCTTCTCTTACTGGCACTGATTTACGTACGTGACATGCTGTACCATCACATACTTTGATAACATATTTTCCTTTTGGATCAAAAGAAAAGTTTTCGTAAAAAGTTGCAACACTATATGCCTTTGCTAGTGGTATGCCTAATTTGTCTGCAATATAAGAAAGTAATTCTCCTGGCAAATAACGATACTCAGCTTGCACATCTTGCATAACTGGAATTAAAGAACTGGCTGTTGCACCATGAAGTTCGATAATCTCATCTGTCTTTTCATAATAAGACTGCTCTAGCATATTTTTCCCCTCCCTATTTGTTAGAATATAAAATGTCCCCTATCTATAAATGTCTATTTATGTACCTTATCATAATTACTCCTTTATATTAGGTAACTACTATTTGTACATACTCCTGTTTATATCTTAGTTTAAAAATCTAATAGTTTTCTACAACAAAAAAGAACTTT
>NZ_JADPET010000226.1 GCF_015667935.1 Clostridium sp. 1001270J_160509_D11
ATGAACGTCTTTTGCACCTTGGTTTAATAATTTTTCAACTATATAACCTAGAGCTTCCCCGCTACAATCATCTATATATTTTATTATTTGTTTATAATCTTCTTCTTTATCCCTATTTCTATAGATTTTATATGATTTTATCCTATTTAAATTAAATAAAATCTGAATAAAATTTATATACTCTTCTTCTTTTATATGAGATTGAAGTTCGCAATATATAGCGACTGCAACATATAATAAATTTCCATATGGATAATCTATTATTTTGCTTGTTTTCTTTGTATTTAATATCTCTATATCTTTAGCCTTTAACTTATTTGTAATTTCATAATCTAATACTGGAGTATTTATAGGATTTATTACTACAATATCTTTTTTAGAAACTCCATTTGAAATTAAGCTTTCTATTTTTTGTGATATATTCTCTATCATTTCGCCATATAGCTGACTACTTTGGTCCAACTCTATACTTGCATTTTCATTAATTAAATCAAAAACTCCTATATTGCTGTAAGTTTCATCTCGTCCTAATAATTGTTTATATACATAGTTAATATCATTTTTGATAAATGAAGAGAAATACCTACTGTGATAGCAATAAACAAATATTTCTTTTTCATTATTGTCAAATTCTTTTATCAAGTTTACCTGACTAACACTTATATTTTGTAAATCGTCTATAAATAAGTATTTATATCTATTTAATAATTGTTCTTTATATAATTTATTTTTTAATAGATATTGATTGTATAGGTAAATACTTATACTATCATCTACCATGGAGTTGCTTATCATTTCATTTAGATATTCTTCTATTATTTTTTCCATTTCAATATAAGATTTGTCTTTGATATTCTCTTTATTAGCTTTTGAGTTGTAAATCTTTTTTCCTATTTTTTTATAATCTATTTGATTATAAATAGCATTATCTAAATTATTCATAATATTAGATGCTATTGATTTATTAGTCCCCGTAATATCGTCAAAATAATTTTCCTTATTTCTCTTCATTTCTACCTTTTTTTCAAATATATACGTCTTTAAATTACTAGATATAAATGTCGGCGTCAAATTCTTTTTTATTATATCTTCGCAATCATTTAAAATAATCGGCCAGTATGTTATTATTTCGCCCCTTACAAATTGACTATATGTACATATCTTAAGTTCTTCACTTATTTTAAGTTCTATCTTTTTTATATACTCTAGTCGATTTATATTATTATCCACAAACACAAGTATATCACTTGATTTAAAGTTATTTTGTTTTATTATTTCTATATATTTATCTAAGATTTTATTTTTATTGTGCAATTTAGTAATCATACTGTCACCTCTCTTAAAACATTAAAGCCTGCATATAGCAAGCTTTAATTTTATATATTTTTAAAAATTTATTTTCTTGTTTAAAATATATTATAATATTTCTTTGAATAAATTCAAAACATTTTTATAGAATATATGTTCTACTTCATCTTCCGTAAATCCTTCTTTTTTTATCTTTTCCGCTAAAATTTGCATTTTTGATGCATTTTCAATTTCTACTTTACAATCTATTCCGTCAAAGTCACTTCCTAATCCTATAACTTCTATTCCACCTATATTTTTAATATGTTTTAAGTGTTTTATCATGTCGTCTAATTTTGATAAGTCGCTAAACTTTGTATTTTCATTTAAAAAGTTAGAATAAAAATTAAGACCCATAACTCCGCCTCTGTCTGCTAGTTTTTTTATCATATCATCGGTCATGTTGCGACGGTGATTACAAATGCTCCTTGCATTTGAATGACTTGCAACAAATGGCTTTTTAGTATTATTTAAAATATCATAAAATCCAGCATCTGATAAATGAGATACATCTATAATAATACCTAGATTCTCCATTTCCTCTATAAATTCAAATCCTCTGTCTTTTAATCCTCTATCACAAACTAATTTATTGTTTATTATTTCATTTGGGAATCCAAGCTCATTTTCATAATTCCAAGTTAAAGTCATCATCCTAACACCCAGTCTATAAAAATTTCTAAGAATACCTAAATCACCTTTACAGCAAGCCCCTTCTTCTATAGATAAAAGCGCACTCATTTTATTTTGCTCTATATTTTTTAATATATCATCATAGCTCAAAACTATCCCTATATCTTGTGAATTTGCTTTTATTTCGTCGTGAAAAAGATCAATAGTTCTCAAACAGTTTACTAGTGTATCGCCCTCGGCCATATTTGTAAATGCTGCAAATACTTGTAACATATAATCTCCTTGTTTCATTTTCTCTATATCAACACTAAAACCATTCTTTTTTAAATTAACATATCTATTTTCATCTCGATTATCTAAAATCGCCTTCATTGTATCACAATGCATATCTATAACCTTCATATTAAGCCTCCAAAACTTTATAATATATTTTTTATTTATCATAATCTTCTTGTGATAATAAATTATTATTATTAATTATCTAAAATGATATAAAATCATAAAAAGAACAAATGACCAGAATTACCATAAAATACCTGGCAAATGTCGAAAAAAACTTGGATTTTATTGCAAG
>NZ_JADPET010000227.1 GCF_015667935.1 Clostridium sp. 1001270J_160509_D11
CTAAAGTGAAAATATAGATAAATATATTTTGAAAAAAAATAAATTAAAAGTAAATTATATTTATATCGATATGGATAAGTACGAACAAAATAAAAAATACTTAAAATATACAGGACGATTTGGCATAAATAAAAAAGATCAATTAGATCTGATAAGTAAAGTTAAAAATGAATGCTTTAAATTAAATATATTAGATAATGAAAAGGTATTGTTTTTAGGTAGTGAAGAGTTTATGTATATACCTATGTTGTTTGCAGACCAATTTAAAAAAAGCGATATATACTACCATTCGACTACTAGAAGTCCAATAATAGACATAGATATTGATAATTACCCTATAAAGACAAAATTTACTCATAATAGTCTTTACAATAAAGGTGTAGTCAATTATGTATATAATATAGACAAAATAAAATATGACAAATGCTTTTTATTTTGTGAAATAAATAAAGATAAAGAAGAATTTGAAGAAATTATAAAAATATTTTCGAATACAGATATAAAAGAACTAAATATAGTTTTATTTAAATAATATATAAAGGGAGAATAATATGAAGGAATTTTCGACATACAGCAAAGAAGATGTTATCTTTTTATTAAAAGATATATCTAATATGATAGTAGAAGAAGATAATTTGACGAGGGAGAGAAAAATACAAAGTGGAACTCATTATTCAGAGATGATACCTGTAGAATATCAAGTAAGTGATGAGTATTTAACTTTATACAGAGAAAAATTAAAAGACAACAAAGAAAAATTAGCTTTTGCAATCGGGGTAATGAGTGAAAAAATCTTAAAAAGACATAATCAAAATCCAATATTAGTTTCATTGGCAAGAGCAGGCACACCTATAGGAATACTTGCAAAAAGATATATAAAACAAAGATACAATATAGATTTACCTCATTATACAATTTCTATAATAAGAGATAGAGGTATAGATATAAATGCAATTAAATACATAATAAATAAACACCATAACAGTCAAAATATACAATTTATAGATGGATGGACTGGAAAGGGAACTATAGCTAATGAACTTAAAAAGGCATGTATTGAGCTTGAAAATACATTTAATACAGAGTTTGATCCATCTTTAGCAGTACTTGCCGATCCATGTGGATATTCAAATATATATGGTATAAGAGATGACTTTTTAATACCAAGTGCATGTTTAAACTCTACAGTAAGTGGACTTATAAGTAGAACAGTACTTAGAGACGACTTAATCGGACAAGATGATTTTCACGGTGCAAAATACTATAGTGAATTAAAAAAAGTAGATGAATCAAATAATTATATAGATACAATACAATCTTGTTTTAAAGGACAATATAAAAATATAGATAGAGAAATTGAAAATTGGACAGAAGATAAAATAACTCAAATTGGAAATGATGATGTCGAAAATATAAAAGATAAATACGATATAGATGATATAAACTTTATAAAACCTGGAGTTGGGGAGACAACGAGAGTGCTTTTGAGAAGAGTTCCATATAAAATACTTGTAGATGATATAAATAATAAAAAACTAAAACATATATTAGTTTTAGCAAAAGAAAAAAACGTAAAAGTAGAAGAGTTTAAATTTAAAGCTTACAGTTGTTGTGGAATAATAAAACAAATGAAGGATATATAATATGATAGTTTTTTCAGATTTAGATAGAAGTATAATATATTCAAAAAGATTTTTAAAAGACGACACTACTAAACTCGAGATAGAAATCTACAATGGAGAAAATATATCTTATATATCAAAAGAGACAGTTGAACTTATTAAAAAAATAAAACAGAATAGTTATTTTATACCTACAACAACGAGGACAATAGAGCAATTTAAAAGAATATCATTTTCCAAATACGGATTAGATTTTAAATATGCAGTAACTTCAAATGGTGGAAATATTTTAGTAAATGGAGAAGTAGACAAAGAATATAAACTACTTATAAAAGAAAAATTAAAATTAAGTTCACATATTGAAGATATAATTAAATTGTTAGAAAATTATAAAAGTATAAAAGGCATAAAAAAAATTAGAAAGGCAGAAGAACTATTTTTATACATTGTGATAGATAGAGATACTTTTGACTTTAAATTGCTACAACCTTTTATAGACGAAATAAAGAAATTAAATTGGGATACATACATAAATGGAACAAAAATTTATTTTTTACCTGCAGAATTAAAAAAATCTACAGCAGTAAAATATCTATGTAACAAATTACAACATAAAGACACATTTGCAATAGGGGATTCAATAATGGATAAAGATATGCTAGATGTATGTAAAAATTCTTATGTTCTAAAGCATGGTGAATTATCAAATTTAATAGATAATAATTGTGATAATTTATCAATAAGCACAAGACAGAGCTTTAATGGAACAGAAGAAATATTAAATAAGATTATATTATGTCAAACTAAATAAAATAGTAACATTTATCTACTAAAAATATTAAATAAAAGCTTATAGCAATTGTATCTGATGCTAATAAAATAAACGCACCTACTAATGATGCAACAGGTATTAACTTTTTATGAGCTGGT
>NZ_JADPET010000228.1 GCF_015667935.1 Clostridium sp. 1001270J_160509_D11
AATATTATGTAGAATATTTATTTAATTTATCTAAAAATAATATTTTATACTTTAAACTTAGAAAGGGGAATGGATTTAAATATGAAAGTGTATATATCACAATTAACAGAAACGGAAAATATTATAGATTTGCTTGAGAAATACGATATAGGTTTAGAAATAGTATTATTTGCAAGCCCTTATTGTCTAGATAAGCAAGATGAATTTATAGAGATTTATAAAAAGGAATTAGGTAGGTTATACGATGCGGTTGAATTTGGAATACATGGGCCCTATGCAGAGCTAAGTGCAGGTAGTCGAGATAATTTAATAACACAAGTTTCTACATATAGGATGCAACAAGCATATGATGTGGCGAAGAAAATGAATGCAAATTATGTAGTATATCACAATGGCTATTATCCAAAGACATATAGTTATATTGAGTGGATGCAGCGTACACCTAAGTATTGGAACAACTTCCTTAAAGATAAAAAAGACGACGATATAAAAATACACCTTGAAAATGTGCATGAAGAAAATTCTTTTTTAATGAATGAACTTATGAAACATATTTATGATGAAAAAACATCTCTTTGCTTAGATATAGGTCATGTAAATGTATATTCAAAAGTAGATATAGAAGATTGGATAAAATCATTTGGGCAATATATGAAACATATGCATATACACAACAATTATGGAGATGAAGATTCACATTTTGCAATAAATAAAGGTACTATGGATGTAATATCTATATTGAATAAATTAAAAGACAAAGATATAACTATATCATTAGAAATAACAGATGTAAATGAACTTAGAGACTCTCTAGATATACTTTATAAAAATGGTTTTATAAAATTAAGAGAATTAGCTAAAAATAATATTTAATTAAATATATTAAAATAATTCATATAATAATAAATTGAAGCTAAAATATAGCATAATGAAAACCTTATAATATTGTTGACATATGACATATATGGTATAATTTTTTAGAGAATTTAAAGTGTTAGAGAGGAGCAAATATGGATTACTTATCTATAGAAGAATTAGTAAATGCCAGCAATGGTGATTTAACAAGTAAGAGTAAAGAAGTTGAAGCTATAAATGATTTAGTTATAGATAGCAGACTTGCAAATAAAAACAATGCATTTTTCGCAATAATAGGAGAGTCTTTAGATGGACATAAATTTATAAACTCTGCGATAGAAAATGGTTGTAAAACAATAATAAAAAATAAAAGCAACGATTTAGAAATAATAGGAGAAGATGTAAATATAATCGAAGTGGAAAACACTGAGTTTGCACTTGGAGATATATCTAGATACTATAAAAATAAATTTGATATACCATTTATAGGAGTTACTGGTAGTGTTGGTAAAACATCTACAAGAGATATGGTTTATGCTGCTGTATCAAGTAAATACAAAACTCTTAAAAATATGGGTAACTTAAACAATCAATTCGGAGTGCCACTAACTCTTACAAATTTAGATAAAAGCTATGAATGTGCTGTAATCGAAATGGGTATGAGTGGATTTAATGAAATTGAATACTTAGTAAATATAGTTAATCCTAAGATAGGTGTTATATCTAATATAGGACTTTCTCATGTTGAAAGACTTGGTTCAAGAGAAGGTATATTTAAAGCTAAGATGGAAATAACTACAAACTTTGATGAGAGTTGCACATTAATAGTAAATGGCGACGACGATATGCTAACAACATTAAAAAACAAAGACTTAAACTACAACTTAAAAACTTTTGGATTTGAAAAAGACAACACAATATATTGTGTAGACTTTGAGATGAATGATAGTGATACAACTTTCAACGTTATGATAGATAACAACATAGAAAAATTCTACATACCGACAGTTGGTGAGCATAACATATACAATGCGATGGCAGCTATACTTGTAGGTCAAACTTTAGGAATAAGTTTAGATCAAATAAGAGAAGGTTTAAGAAACTTAGAAATAACTAAATCTAGAATGGACGTTATAAAAAATGACAACTATACAGTTATAGATTCAGTTTATAATGCAAGTGTAGATTCTATGAGAGCTGCTTTAAAAGTATTAAACAGATACGAAAATAGAAAAGTAGCAGTATTAGGTGATATGTTTGAAATGGGTTCATTTGCAGAAGAAGGTCACAGAGAAGTTGGTAAATGTGCTAGCGAATATGCAGATATACTTATAGCTGTTGGAGATGATGCCAAATTTATGGTAGATGAAGCTATTAAAAATAACATGGATAAAGAAAATACTTACTACTTTAAAACAAAAGAAGAAGCTATAGAAAACTTTGAAAATATTCTACAAAAAGGAGATGCTATATTAGTTAAAGCATCTAGAGGAATGCACTTAGAAGAAGTTGTAGAGTTTTTAAGTAAATAATATATAAGATATATAAGTTAAAATTTTTATTAAGCAATATAAGTTAAAACTTATATGTAAATAAAAAGCTAAATTTAGTGTAAATATTAAATTTAGCTTTTTTTAATGAATTTATTTATTTATTTCATCT
>NZ_JADPET010000229.1 GCF_015667935.1 Clostridium sp. 1001270J_160509_D11
GTCCAACTAGCGGAAATAACAATCTATCTTTGCAAATAACATCGAATTCACTTTCTTCAAGTTCGTCCAAATTTATAGTTATTATTCATTTTTTATTATTTAATATCTTCAAATATAACTTCTCCTGATTCTATATCGTACATAGCTGAAATGATTTTTAACTTATCTTGCTTTTCTAATTCACTTAAAACTTCACTTTTTTTCAAACATTCTACACCATATTTTGCATTTAATACTTCTGCCTTTCGTTGGTCTTTTTCAGTTCCAATAGCTTCTGAAACTTTTTCAGTTATAGACTTTATATAACTGTGTCCTTGATTTCTTACTGTTGCATCAACTGCTCCACAATGAGTATGTCCTAATACAACAATTAACTCAACTCCTAAATGTTCTGATGCATATTCTGCTGAACCTATTTCAAAATCTCCAATTATATTTCCTGCATTTCTTATAATGAATAATTCTCCCATACTTGCAGAAAAAATATGTTGTACTGGAACTCTAGAATCAGAACAAGTTATTATTGTTACATAAGGCTTTTGTCCCTTATTTTTTAATTCTTCACGCAGTTCCTGATGAAAAATTGATGGATTACTCTGACATTCTAAATAAAGTTTGCTACCTTTTTTTAATTTTTCTAGCGCTTCTAAATAATGCATACCATCTCTCCTTTTAATTATAATGTATGAAGTTTTTAAGTTTTTGCATTAATAAATTTAATTCCACAGCAAATTACAAATTCCTTTAAAATCTTATAATTTCTGCTTTTTAAAATTAATTTTTACCTATTAAAAAATCACATAAAAAATAGACCCTATATAAAAATAAGGTCTATTTCAAAGTTTATTATTTATGTTCTGCAAATTGTCCTTTAGATATTGCTTTTCTCTCTTCTTTTAAGTTGTATATTAATGTATTTAGTTTCCAGTCTATTGATACTTCTGTAACCATAGCAGTTAATGGTCTTCTTATTTTCATCTTTTTTAATCCATCTAAAAATCCAGAAACTCTAGTAGTCGGTATATTATTAAATATAATAGCTTTTTCACTCCATACTTCTTCATTATCATCAAGCATATTTCCGTCTAATATATCGTTTATTTTTGTATTTCCATTTTTGCTAGTTACAGCTATTCTATCTCTTATCCCAGCAAAATTGCTTACTGTTTTTATTGCTGCAAGTTCCTTAGCATTAAAATTAACTAATATCATGCAACTTCTATCATGTAAGTTTTGTTGTTCGTTTTCATTTATTTTTTTAAATGTCATAATTTATCTCCTTAAAATAAAAATTTATATTTTACTAACGTTGCTATTATCTGCAATTGTCGGTTTCTCTTTAATTTGAGCATGTGTCAATAATGTCAATATAGCACTTGTAATCAAAATAAAATAATATACTAATGCGCCATATAAAAGTACTGCATATCCCAATATTGATTTTGGAAATACGCCATTAAATATACTAAAAAATGTTATCTCATTAGCACCTATATTACCCGGAGTTGGTATAGGTGAAACAGCCATATATAAAAGTGTTTGTAAAGTTATTAAATAAACAAGATGATTTTGATTTAAATTAAATGATCTATATATCCAATAAGATATGCTAAAATACGCAGTAAGTTGGATTACTGTTAATACTGTTGTTTTAAATAATAACTTTTTATTTGTCATAAAAAATTTAACTGATATGCTGTATTCATCTATAAACTTATTTATTTTCTCTTCTTTATTTTTTAAAAACCCTAGAATTTTAAATTTTGAAATATGTTGTATTAAAAAACTACTTACAGCCTTTAGTTTTACAGGATTTAAAATTGCTAAAACTGCTATTAAAATGGTAAACGCATTTATTCCTAAACCAAGTATAACTAAAGATATTACCCCTAGTATTTGACTTTTTAATATTCCCATATTTAATACAAATAATACTGCACAGTATATAGTTACTACAGATTGATACAATAACGTTTTGTTTGTTATTATTCCTGTAGCTTCACCTAATGGAACTTTATATTTAGATAAAACATATATAAGCATAGGTTGGCTTCCAGATGCAAATGGTGTTACTAGGTTATAATAAAATCCCATACTAGCCAACTTAACGCCTAATAACTTTTCGTTTACTTTATATTGAGCATCAAGTATTTGTTTTAAAATTATTCCTTCTAAAATCATATATACTAAGATTGCACAGACTCCCATTACTATGTATTTTTTATTTATTATATCTTTTATTTTTTCTATAGAATTTATATCTAAATTTTGAAAAACTAAATAAACAGTAAAAATCATTAGAAATAATAGAAAACTATATTTTAATATTATATTCCTGTACTTCTTAAAAAACTCCATAATATTCTCCTCTTCACCCAATAAATATATTATATTGCTAATAAATAAAAATTTATTATATTTATGTATAAATATACTTTAAAGATTAATTATACCAAATATTTGTTTTACGGTTTATGATTAAAAATTATTTTTATTTTTTAAATTATATTATTTAAT
>NZ_JADPET010000022.1 GCF_015667935.1 Clostridium sp. 1001270J_160509_D11
AGAGAAATTATATTAATAGGGGGTATAAAAGTGGAAAATAAGATATGGACGTTTTTTGCAAATCCTAAATATTGGTATGTAGATGATTTTTTAAAGAGTAAAAAATCAGACAGTGAAATTTATTACTCAATTAATACACATCATAAAGACAGATTTAAAATAGGAGATATAGGGGTAATAAGAGTAGGGAAAGATTCTAGAAATAAATCGCAGTTAGATTCTAAAGAAAAGATGAATTCAGGCGTTTATGCCATAGTAAAAGTTATGTCTACGCCTGAATTAGTAAAAGATAATGATAGTGAATTTTATGCAAATAAAGATGATGCAGATAAAGAAAAATGGAGAGTAAAAATAAAAGTAACTAAAAATTTAATAGATTCACCTATAGTATTTAATGAAAAAAATAAAGTAGAACTAGAAAATGATAAATTTTTAGTTAATGGATTTCAAAGAGCTACAATGCCATTAGAGGAAGATGTATTTTATAATATACTCGCATTAATTGATGAAAGCAATAATATGAGTATAGATACATATGAAAAAATTATTGGTATTAAAAACTTAGGAAATTCGGTTAAAGGTATTGAACTTTTAAATAGAATTTACGCAAATTCAAGTATAGAACAAAAAGAGAGACTTGTTAAAACAATAGAAAGAGGAAGTATAGCAAAGGAAATAAAAAAACATATTCAGTATAAGTGTCAAATGTGTGAAGTATTAGGGGCGAATCCGTATTCATTTAAGAAAAACAATGGTGAATATTATGTTGAAACACATCATATAATACCTGTTTCAGATACTAAAAACTCTAAATTGTCAGTAGAGAATTTAATATGTTTATGTCCGAATCATCATAGGCAAGTACATTATGGAAATGTAGAGCTTATAAATAATAATGATACTTACTTAGAATATAATATAGATGGAATACAAGTTAAAATAGATAAAATAAAATTAAATAAATATTAATTAATATAATTATTCTTAGTATATAACTTTTATATTATGCAAGTAAAAAGTAGGAGTATACCATTTAAAATACTCCTACTTTTTTTATTTCAAAAAACTATATCCATCCAAAAACAATAGTATATTTTAAACCCTTCTGACCCAACAACCTATAAAAATATAGTATAATAGAAAAAAGTAGAAGTTTTCGATAAATAGTGACATCAAGAGCAAAAACATTTAGAATATATATGGAATTAAAAAAGCAGAAATCGAATAATTATAATTTATAGGAAATACAAGGGGGATAGCAATGATAAGACCAATAGTAAAAGATGTATTATTTCTAGAACAAAAATCAGAGCCAGCAACAAAAGAAGATAAATCAATAGTAACTGATTTAATCGATACACTAAAAGCAAATCTTGACGGTTGTGTAGGGCTTGCAGCAAATATGATAGGGTTCAAAAAGACAATACTAGTTTTTGCTGTAGGAGGAAATATAATAGTCCCTATGGTAAACCCTGTTATACTAAAAAAAGAAAAACCTTACAAAGCAGAAGAAAGCTGTCTGTCTTTAGAAGGAGCAAGACCCACAACTAGATACGAAACAATAGAAGTAAAATATCTAGATGCAAATTTCAAAGAAAAAACACAAGTATTTAACGGATTCGTAGCCCAAATAATCCAACACGAAATGGACCACTTTGAGGGTATAATAATCTAACAAAAAGGAGTAGGTATAAAATATATCTACTCCTTTTTTGAGCAACGGAATCTCCGATTCGTTGGCGCCATGAACGCAGTGAATTTTGAGCAACGGAATCTCCGATTCGTTGGCGCCATGAAAGAAGTGAATGCATAACAAACCTAAAATTGCAAAAACTCTAACTAGAGGTGAAAGTATGAGACATAATCGAAAAATAAAAGAACCGATAATAGCAATTACAAAAGGAATGACAGAGGGGCATTCGCTTGAAAAGGCGCTTGATATGTTGCCTGTGGATAAAATTATAAAAAAGGGCGACAAGGTAATAATCACACCAAATGGAGTAAAAGATAAAAAGCCGAAAGATGGGGTTGTATCAGGACCAAAGACTCTTAAAAAATTAATACAATATGTCAAACAAAGAGAACCATCAGAAATATACATAGCATTTGGATCTGGAGGAACTGATAGCATGAAGGTCTTACAAACTGCGGGATTTGACAAAATAATAGAAGAAGAAAACGTAAAGTTTGTAGATATGAACTACGGTCCTTTCTTTGATATAGAGCTAGACGGACCGATTTTAAAATCGACACCTTTAAACAAAGTAATTGAAGATGCAGATGTTATAATTTCATTTACTCAACTTAAATATCACGAAGAGGCGACAATCACAGCGAGCATCAAAAACATCTGTCTTGGGTATCCTCCTGCTAGTGTGCATGGATTTCCGAAAAAGAACACAGGAATCCACGAAGACTTGCATGGATTTATACGCAGTTTTGCAAAACAAGTTCCAATCGATTTATCTATAATAAGTATGGACAAGGCTATGATAGGAACTGGGCCAATTTTCGGAAAGGCAGTAGACACACCAGGGCTTATAATCGCAGGCACAGACCCAGTTGCAGCAGACTGTATCGGTGCGAGATTGCTTGGATTTTTGCCACAAGCCGTAAATTATCTATACATGCTTTATAAAGATAATCTTGGAGAGGCCGAGCCACAAAAGATGACTATAAAGGGGCTTGATGTTAAAGAGGCAGAACAGCTATTTAGCAAATGTGCATATGGCGACAAAAAGAGCATCTTAGACCAAAAATATGTAAAAGACTTACACGACGAGAACAAAAAATAAGCTGAAAAATATAAAAAATCTTGTAACTTTTTGTAACTTGAGTACCTTATATTATTATGATAAATTGAAGATAATTTAAAAAATAAGGAGAAGGCGCATGAAAAAATTTATAAGTATTTTTATGGCGACAATAATGCTACTTTCATTAGTAGGGTGTAGTTCAAATAAAACTAAATCAGATTCAGTTTTATCAGAGGACTTAACAAAAATCGTAGAAAAAATCTACGAAACGGCTAATTTCGACGACAAAGAGATGAATGATTATCTAAAAGGATATGAAAATATTACATTAGATAAATCAAATGCAGATATGTACTTAGGAGATAGCAACATAGACTTCAAAGAAGGTATATGTTCAGAGCCAAGCATGAATGCAATAGCTTATGAATTAGTATTACTTAGATTAGACGATAATGCAGATGTCGAAGCTGTGAAAAAACAAATAAAAGAAAATGCAAATCCAAGAAAATGGATATGTGTTGAAGCTGAAGAAGTAGTAGTAGAAAACGTAGGAAATGTAGTACTATTTTTAATGGCGGATAAAGAAGAAGCGACTCCAATAAAAGAAGCTTTCTTAAACTTAGCAAATTCAAAATAGAAAAAAATAGCCTGAGAAGAAATTTTTCAGGCTATTATTATATAAATTTGGAGGTTAAAAGTGTTATTTTCGAGCGTAAGTTTTTTATATTATTTCTTGCCAATTACTTTGATTTTATATTTTGTATCTAAAGACAAATATAAAAATATTATCTTATTATTGGCGAGTTTATTTTTCTATTTTTATGGAGAGCCAAAATACACAGTGTTGATGTTGATATCGGCGTTTAGTGCGTATATTCACGGTATTTTAATAGAGAAATTTAGAGAAAAAGGATATTCAAAATTATTTTTAGTAAGCGGTTTAGTAGTGAGTTTGGGTATTTTAATTGTATTTAAATATATGGATTTTATAATAAAAAACATAAATTATATCTCAAATTCAAATATAACACTATTGAGACTTGTGTTGCCGATTGGAATTAGTTTTTACACTTTCCAAGGGCTTAGTTATATTGTGGATGTGTATAAAAAAGATGCCAAAGTATGTAGAAGTTTTGTAGATTTTGCGACTTATGTATGTCTATTCCCACAACTTATCGCAGGGCCTATTGTGAGATATACTACGATAGAAGATGAGCTAAAAAACAGAACACATTCATTTGATAAATTTGCATACGGTGTAAATCGATTTGTGGTTGGTCTTGCTAAAAAGGTCATCTTGGCAAACAACTTAGGCATGATAGTCGACATTATGACTAAGAGTAATGAAAAAAGCGTCCTGTCTTATTGGATGGTGGCGATTTTCTTTTCTCTACAGATTTACTATGATTTTTCGGGATATAGCGACATGGCAATCGGGCTTGGGAGGATGTTTGGGTTTGACTTTTTAGAAAACTTCAACTATCCATTTATATCAAAGAGCATAAAAGAATTTTGGAGAAGATGGCATATTTCGCTTTCTAGTTTTTTTAGAGATTATGTATATATTCCTCTAGGTGGAAACAGAGTGAGCAGGGTAAGATGGATTTTTAACTTACTTATAGTGTGGAGTTTGACAGGGCTTTGGCATGGAGATAGCTGGAACTTTATTTTGTGGGGGCTTTATTTTGCTCTACTTCTTATAATAGAAAATCTGTTTTTACAAAATATATTGAACAAACTCCCAGCATTAATTCAACATATATATGCAAAATTCTTTATCATAATAAGTTTTGTTATTTTTAATAATGAAAATATAAAAGATTTGTGGTCAAGTCTTTACAATATGTTTAATTTTAGGGGATTAGATTTATACAACGATTTTTCTACTTATTATCTAAAAAGCTACACAGTACTTTTAATAGTAAGTGTGATAGGTGCGACGCCTATTTTGAAAAATATTATTCAAAAGATAAATAAAAATGTCACAGGACAAAAAGTCATCTCTACAATAAATCCAATATTAAACATAGTTTTATTAGTTGTTGTGACAGCATATTTAATAGACGGTTCGTTTAATCCGTTTTTATATTTTAGGTTCTAGGAGGGATTAAGATGAACACAAAAATAAAAAACATAGTTATAAACTGTAGTTTTGGGATTTTCTTGGTTTTATTTATGATAGTAAATATTTTTGCAAAAGACAAAGAAATATCTTATGAAGAAAGACGTAAATTAGCACAACTTCCAGAATTTAAGATAGAAAAATTATTAAATGGAAACTATTTTGAAGAGATGGAAGAATACTTACTAGATCAATTTTATCTTAGGGAAAACTTCAGAAAGATAAAGACTTTTGTAAATACAAAGATATTTCACGAAAAAGACAACAACGATATCTATATAGTAGATAACGGGATTTATAAAATGGAGTATAAATTAAACGAAAACTCAATTTACAACAGTGCTAATTTATACAACAAAATAGCCCAGACTTATTTTAAAAATTCAAATATATACTACACAATAGTTCCTGACAAGAACTACTTTGTAGCACAGAAAAATGGTTATCTACACCTAGATTATGAAAAACTTATAAATATAATGAAAAACAACACTCATAATATGGATTATATAGATATTACAAATGATTTAAAAATTGGAGATTACTATAGGACTGACTTGCATTGGAAGCAAGAAAACCTAACACAAGTTGCAGACAAAATACTGAAATCCATGGATAATGATAAAAAAAGAAATGATGCTTATAGAAAAAAAGTATTTGAGAATTTCTACGGTTCATACTACGGTCAATCGGCGTCTAATATAAAACCAGACAAGCTGACATACTTAAGTGACAAAACAATAGAAAATTGCAAGGTGTATGATTATGAAAAACAAAAATATGTAAAAGTATACGACGACAAAGACTTTAAAAACGTAGATTCATATGATGTGTTTTTAGGTGGGGCGAAATCTCTTTTAACTATCGAAAATCCATCAAACACAACAGGCAAAGAGCTCTATATATTTAGGGATTCGTTTGGGAGCAGTTTATCGCCACTTTTAATAAAAAATTATTCAAAAATACATCTTATAGATTTGAGATATATAAATTCAACGCAGTTTGAAAAATATATAAAAATAAAAGAAAATAGCGATGTTTTATTTATGTATAATACATCAATTTTGAATAATAGCAGTATAATTGCCAAGTTTTTTAGATAAAAATAAACAAACTGCAAGCATTTTACAAAAAATTATATAAAAACATATATAAGTTAGAAGTTTTACAAAAATCTACTTTAGAGATAAAATAAAAGATAGCAGATAATAAGTAATAAATAGGGGGAATATATGAAAAGAGAAATAACATCAAATTATGAAGCAGCATGCTTAAGATGGCAAGAAGTCTTTGTGAATATGGACAAAGACCGACTTAGAGTGCTTGTGCCAGAGCTTAAACTTGAGGGAGATTATCTTACAATATACCACTTTGGCAGAAAGTTCGGTATACATATTGAAACTGGGGAAATTATTTCAATGGAAGATGATCTTCCAATCTCTATCTCAGAAAAATTCAACATATATCTTTTGTTTTACTATGTGAAACCAGGGGCTAAAATAAAAGGCGAGTGGGTAACGTTTGAAAAACTAAAAAATACATCTCAATTTAAGCCCGCATTCGTAAGAACTGTCTTAAAACCTTTTGCAGAAACATTCGCAGGTCATATGGATAAATTACAATACGCATGCGAAAAAATAGGAGCAAAAAGGATAAAAGCATCTGACATGGGGTATGAAATAAATGCATTTGAATGTATGCCGATTCAGTTTTTATTTTGGGATGAAGACGAAGAATTTGAAGCTAGAGCAAGTATGCTATTTGATTTAGGTTCTACAGATTTCATCCACGAAGAAAGCATAGTCACAATTGCATCAGTCGGGGTTGAAAGACTGGTCCAAATAGCAGGGCTCGACAATAACTTAAATGGATTTGAGATGAAATAAATTTTCAAATTTATTACATTATATTACAAAACTGTAATAAATATGGAAAATTATGTCGACTTTATGGTATAGTGGAGCAGATAAAAGTAAAAAATTCAATAAATTAAGGGAAAAGATATATTTATTAATAAAGCATGATTATTTTTAAGGAGAAAAGATGGAGAATATAAACAAATTTCAGAGCTTAGTAATATTATTCATGGTAGCTTTAGGGATACTATTAGGTCAGATAGGATTTGTGCAGGAATATGCAGAGTACCTAATAACACCATTTTTAATGGTTATGTTATTTTTAGTATTTTTACAAATCCCGCTAAAAGATATATTAAAATCATCAAAAAATCTAAAATTTACTTTGACAGCAGTGATAATAAACTTTATCTGGACACCATTTTTAATCTTTATTTTAGGTAAAATATTCTTAGCTAATTATCCAGAATTATTAATAGGATATATAATGCTTATGGTGACACCTTGTACCGATTGGTACTTAATCTTTACTGGTATAGCAAAAGGTAATGTGGCGCTTGGCTCATCAATATTGCCACTAAATTTAGTTTTACAATTAGTATTATTACCGGTATATGTATTTTTAATAGGTGGAAACAGCGTAGATATGAATACGATTGATTTAGTAAAAGGCGTTGTATCGACATTAATAATTCCATTAGTATGCGCAATATTA
Organism: Clostridium sp. 1001270J_160509_D11; assembly: GCF_015667935.1. Lineage (GTDB taxonomy): Bacteria > Bacillota > Clostridia > Peptostreptococcales > Peptostreptococcaceae > Intestinibacter. The sequence continues at coordinate 7,450 of NZ_JADPET010000022.1, forward strand.
ATTAGAAAAATTATCTTAAATAAAATAAGCCAAGAAGATTTTGATGAAAAAGTTGCGACAAAGGCTTGTGACTACCAAGGATATTTTCTAAATGCAGCAATTGTAAGTATGTTTGCATCACAAGGCAAAATACTTTTAGAAAATATTCAAGTATTACTTATATTATTAATACCAGTTTTACTATTTTTTATAATAAACTTTTGTGTAGGAAGATTAGTAGGAAAAGTTATGAAATTGAGTTATGAAGATAATGTATCACTAAATTTGACGACATTAGCGAGAAATTCACCTATAGCTTTAGCAATAGCAGTAGCAACATTTCCAGATAAACCATTAATATCTTTAGCTCTTATAATAGGCCCATTAATTGAGTTGCCGGTATTATTTATAATTGCGAAGATATTACTAAATATAAGAAGTAAAAAAATAGACATAATAGAAAACTAATAATTTATTTATAAAATAAGTTATATTCAAATTAGGAAGATATATAGAAACAGATAATTATAAATTACAAAAAAATCATTCAAAAATTATTAAAAAGATTACAACTAAAAATATTCATTTAATGCATATCTTAAAATCTATTATTGAGGTATTAGGAATTTTCTTATTTATTGAGAATATAAAAATAATTAGGGGGAAATAATTATGTGTGGATTTTCGGGTTTTATAGATAATATACCGAATAAGAAAAATGTTTTGGAGAGTATGATGGATGAAATAATCCATAGAGGTCCAGATGAAAGTGGAGAATATATAGATGAAAATGCCGCTTTAGGATTTAGAAGACTTAGTATAATCGGTGTAAGCAATGGGCTACAACCATTATACAACGAAGACGGAAGCTTAGCTTTAGTATTTAACGGAGAAATATACAACTACCAAGAATTAAGAGAAGACTTAATCAAAAAAGGACATATATTTAAAACAGAAACAGATAGTGAAGTATTAATACACTTATATGAAGATTGTAAAACTGAAATGGTTAAAAAACTAAGAGGGATGTTCGCTTTTGTAATTTGGGACAAAAACGAAAAAACTCTATTTGCCGCAAGAGACCATTTTGGTATAAAACCGTTCTACTATACTCAAGTTGAAAAAGACGGACAAAAAAGTTTAATATTTGGTTCAGAAATAAAGAGTTTATTGATGCATCCTAATTTTAAAAAGGAAGTAAATAAACACGCTTTAAAACCATACTTAACATTCCAATATTCAGTACTTGATGAAACTTTCTTTAAAGGAGTTTTCAAACTAAAACCAGGTCATTTTATGGTTTATAAAGACGGAAAAATAAAAATAGAACAGTATTGGGATGTAGAATTTAATCAAGAAAATATAGACTTACAAGAAAGTATAAATAGAATAAAAGATGCAGTTAGCGAATCAGTAGAAGTACACAGCCACAGTGAGGTGCCACTAGGTTCATTCTTATCAGGTGGAGTAGATTCAAGTTATATCGCAAAATGCCTTATGCCACAAAAGACTTTCTCAGTCGGTTTTGAGCAAGAAAACTTCGATGAATCAGACTTAGCAAAAGATCTATCTGACATATTAGGAATAGAAAATGTGAGAAAAATGATAACTGCTGATGAATGTTTCGATATGTTGCCGACTATCCAATACCACATGGATGAGCCACAATCAAACCCATCTTCAGTACCGCTATATTTCTTAGCACAACTTGCTAGAGAGCATGTAACAGTTGTTTTATCTGGAGAAGGTGCTGACGAAATCTTTGGTGGATATGAGTGGTATGATGATGATGAAAAACTTAAAAAATATAAAAAACTACCATCATTTATAAGAAAACCAGTAGCAAAAGTTGCTGAAAAAATGCCTTACTTCAAAGGTAGAACAACTCTTATAAGAGGTGGATCTTCTGTTGAAGATTACTTCATAGGACAAGCACAGATATTTGAAGAAAGAGAAGCGGTGGATATATTACAAAGTCCATATACAAAATCGCCATCAATAAAAGAAATAACAAGACCTGTATATAACAATGTAAAAAATGAAGATGATGTAACTAAAAAACAATATCTTGATTTAAAACTTTGGTTAGCAGGTGATATACTTCTTAAAGCTGATAAGATGAGTATGGCTCACTCTATAGAGCTTAGAGTTCCTTTCTTAGATAAAGAAGTTATGAAAGTTGGAGAAAGCATACCAACTAAATATAAAGTTAATGACGAAAATACAAAGGTTGCACTTAGATATGCAGCAAAAGAAGTATTGCCAGAGGAGTGGGCGAAAAGACAAAAGAAAGGATTCCCAGTTCCAATAAGATTCTGGTTTAAAGAACAAAAATACTACGATATGGTTAAAGAAGCATTTACAAGTGATTATGCTAGTGAGTTTTTCGATACAGCAAAAATTGTTAAACTTCTAGATGACCACTTTAACGAAAGATGTAACAATGCCAGAAAAATCTACACTATATATGTATTCTTAGTGTGGTATAAGAGATTCTTTATCGCTTGCTAATTGTTTGTTGTATTTTTCTTTATTTTACATAAAAATTCAAAATAAGCGAAAATACTTATAAAATACTGAAAAATTTGTAAGATAAAAGAGGAAAATTGAAAGTAGTATAGAACATATAGTATTGTGAAGTTAATAAGACAACTAAAATGGTGTTTATTGGCAGAAAAATATATACTAATTAAATAAAAAAACAACATTAAATAATAGGATTTGACGTAACTAAATAATAAAAAATTAGGGGGAATCCATATTATGAATGAAAAACAATTAGAACAAATGAAATCTAAAAAAGGCTTTATAGCGGCATTAGACCAAAGTGGCGGAAGTACACCAAAAGCCCTTAGATTATATGGAATACCAGAGGATAAATACAACAACGACGACGAAATGTTTGATTTAATCCACGAAATGAGAACAAGAATAATAAAAAGTCCTTCATTTACTGGTGATAAAATAATCGGTGCGATTTTGTTTGAAAAAACAATCGAAAGAAAAATCGACGATAAATTTACAGCAGATTATCTATGGGAAGAAAAGGGCGTAGTTCCTTTCCTTAAAGTTGACAAAGGTCTTCAAGAAGAAGCAAACGGCGTTCAACTTATGAAAGACATTCCTACTTTGGACGAACTTCTTAAAAAAGGTATTGAAAAACACGTATTTGGAACAAAAATGCGCTCTGTGATAAAATCTGCAAACAAAGAAGGAATAAAAGCTATAGTAGCTCAACAGTTTGATATAGCTAAAAAGATATTGTCTTACGATTTAGTTCCTATAATCGAACCGGAAGTAGATATCCACAGTGCAGACAAAGAAAAATGCGAAGAAATACTTAAAAAAGAAATATTTGCAAATTTAGACAAACTAGATAAAGATCAAAAAGTTATGCTTAAACTTACTATCCCATCAAAAGAAGGGTTCTATTCTGACGTTATCGCACACGATAATGTGCTTAGAGTAGTCGCTTTATCAGGTGGATATACAAGAGAAGATTCTAATGAAAAACTTGCGAAAAATCCTGGGCTTATTGCTAGTTTCTCAAGAGCTTTGACAGAAGGACTAAACGCAGGCCAAACTGAAAAAGAGTTTGATGATTTGTTAGAAGAGTCAATAGACAGCATTTATCAAGCATCTATAAAATAAGCATATTACAATATAAATTATATAAAAGGAGATATCAAAACAAAGATATCTCTTTTTTTTAAACAGGATTTTAAGAAGGAGGTTTATATTGTAAATAATAGGTATATTAATTATAATGTAGAGAGTGGAGAGGAGGTAGGCAAATGAATATAATTGTTTGTTTAGAAGATAAAAATGGAATGATGTTTAACAAGAGAAGACTTAGCCAAGATAAAGTTATAAGAGAAGATATATATAACAATATGGACGGAAAAAGTCTTATAATGAACAGTTATTCTTTTAAAATGTTTGAAAAAGATAATCCAACGATAGATATTATTGTGAGAGAAGATTTGCCTCTTTGTGATAAGGATAATCTTCAGTTTATTGAAGACAAACAATTGGGCAAGTTTGAATCAGAAATTGATAAAATAATCGTTTACTACTGGAACAGAAGATATCCAAGCGATTTGAAGTTTGATATTGATTTTTCAGATGGTAATTGGCAAGTAATATCTGAGGAAGAATTTTGCGGTAATTCACATGAGAAAATCACCAAAAAAATTATTTTAAAGAAATAGATATTTACAATCTAATTTATAAATATAAGAAAGAGTTAGATATTTATAATATAAAAATCTAAGAAATAGATATTTATAATTTACCAATTTAGATTTAAGGATTAAATATCGAATAAAAATTAAAATTAGTAGTATTTATAATAAAACAAGAGATTGTTTATATAGGGGGAAATATGAAAATTTTAAAATTATTAATGGCTTTTATCTTGTGTATAACCTTAGTCGGATGTCAAACAACTACCAACCAAAATAGTGGCGAGAACACAAATATTTCACAAAACAGCAATATAGACGACAATAGAGATAAGGGAATAACATTAGATAATTTGCCAGAGTATCCTGGGGAACCTTTTGTTGCATTATATAATAATGTACCTGATTTTGACAACGAAATAGACAAGGCTAAAAAGTCTTTTGAAACATATAGCGATTTGGACAGTTTGGGAAGATGCGGTGTTGCATATGCGAATATAGGAAAAGACTTGATGCCTACAGACAAAAGAGGCAATATAAGCAGTGTAAAGCCTGTTCAACCTGGTATAAAAATAGATTACAAAACAGGAGATAGCGAGCTTAATCAAGACGACAACGCTACTAGCCAAACACCATAAAATAGCAAAAATACAGAAACTAACTAAGAGAGAAAATTTACAATTAAATAACCAAACTAGTCATTTGCTTTATGAATAATTTCTGTCTAATCATATGTTTAAAATAATGCAATCAATAAATTTTAATTTCAGAAATAATCGAAGTATAGATGAGGAAGGAAATAGACAAATGAAATTATTGAGATTTTTAATGGTATTCTTACTGAGTTTAATGTTAGTAGGATGCGAGGCGGATGACACATCTTTAAATAACAGCTTATTAGGAGCAGTAAAAGGCAGTACTACAACTACAGATTCTTCTGTAAATAATATACCAGAGTATAGCGGTGAAGATTTTGTAGCTTTAAACAACAATGTACCTAATTTTGACGAAAAAGATAAAACAACAACATCTTTTGAAACATATAGCCCGCTTGACAGCCTTGGCAGATGTGGTGAGGCATATGCAAATATAGGTAGAGATTTAATGCCTACTCAAAAAAGAGGCGATATAAGTAGTGTAAAACCAAGTGGATGGTTAAACAAAAAATACGACACTAGCTTAGTTGATGGTGGATATATCTACAACAGATGTCACCTTATAGGACATCAGCTTGCAGGAGAAGATGCCAACGAGAGAAACTTAATTACAGGAACTAGATACTTCAACGTTGATGGAATGTTGCCGTTTGAAAATATGATTGCCGACTATGTAAAAGAAACAAATAACCACGTATTATTCAGAGTTACTCCAGTTTATGATGGTGACAACTTAGTTGCAAAAGGTGTTCAAATGGAAGCTTATTCTGTTGAAGATGACGGTGAAGGTGTAATGTTCAATGTATTTGTTTATAATGTTCAGCCAGGAATCGAAATCGACTACGCAACAGGTGAGAGTTGGTTAAGTGGAGAGGAAAGACCTGCAAACAACAAGTCTAATTCAAACAAAAACTACAATAAATCTAACTCTAATAAAGTAAATAACAATCAAAGTTCAAACAACTACAGTAATTCAAACAATTACAGTCAAAACAATAAAAACAACAGTAATAAAAACAACAATAGCAATAACTCAAACTCAAGCCAACAATCAAAAGGCGTGATAAGAGGGAACTCAAAATCAAAAATATATCACTGCCCAGGCCAAGCTAACTACGATGATATGAAAGATTCAGACCATCTAGTTATATTTAGTAGCGAGCAAGATGCAATAAACGCTGGATATAGAAAGGCTAAGAGATAGTTTTTGAGGTAAAAATAAATAAAGTAAAAAAAAGCTGAGTGCCTAATATTAGGTATCTCAGCTTTTTTTATTCTAAGGAAATTATACATTATCTGGTTTGTGGATGATATTTTAGGAGCTTATATGTAAGGTATAAGTCCGTATCAGACAAGCTGGTAGGGCATGTATTTTTGTTGAAAATGTTCCTCTGAGGGAATATAATATCGTTAGAGAATATTTACATTTATTGGTTATTTTGCGCATAGGGACGTATTGAAGCAGCTATTATACATAGAAAAGATGTTGCCTGTAATAATGGTAGAGTATGTATAAGAGTGTTTGATCAAAGTATTTGAAACAGAGAAGAAATATTAAAGGTGTATAAAATGGAGGAATTTCAATGAAGGATATAGTCAAAATTGTAATTAAAGGTACATCAGGATATTGCTGTGTTGATGAAGCATATAATGATAAACTCGTTATAACATCAGATGCAATTTCTTATGAATATACTCCGATTAAAGAAAGCAAAATTAATCCAAAGAGAAAATGGAGTTATAAGACTAATAGCCATATTTACAAGATGAAATATGAGACTGTTGTTAGTTTGATGCCTGGAGTAATGGAAAGAACAATAGAAGAGTTCTGTACAGATATAGGTGGTATAGAATTTTTTATTACATATTCTGATAAAACAAAATTCCAGGAAACTTTCTGGGTTCCGTCAGATTATTTTGAGGATGTATTCAAAGTAATAAAAAGCATGGTTCCGGAATGTGAATACACACCGGCTGTTTTATTGACAGCTGAGGATTATGAAGAGAGGGATGAAAAAGATGACATTTAATCCAGGATTAAAGATTGGTCAGATATTAAAGAATGCAGATATTGTTGATATATTTAAATGTGGAAATATGGGGGGAATGAGACGTTCAAGGACAACGAATACTCTGGTTATTGTTTCTGATTATACAAAAGGAATCTATCATGATAAGTGGATAGGAGGTGTCCTTCATTATACAGGTATGGGTAAGAATGGAGACCAGGATATTAACTGGGCACAGAATGCGACTCTTGCGGCTTGCTGTCATAATGGGGTGGACGTTCATCTATTTGAAGTTATGGATGCAGGCGAGTATATTTATTGTGGCAGAATTGAGCTTGTAGATAAGCCATATACAGAAATTCAACCGGGGGAGGATGGGCTACTAAGAAAAGTATGGATGTTTCCAATTCGTCCTGTGCCAGATAATGATGTTAAGAAGCCAGCCATGTTTGTGTTTAAGGATATGGAGGACTTTAAAAATAGAGGTAAGGATGTAGATGCCCAATATATGAAGAAGATTTGTGCAAAAAAAAGGAGTCGAAGTAAATCAGCATATGTTCCACCAGTTATTCCGAAGCAAGAACCAAAACCGCCAGTAGTAATTCCATCAGATATAGTTGGTAATAAAGTTAAGCATAGTGCATTTGGAGTAGGAACTATCACAGCTATTGAAGGAACTACTATAGCTGTTCAGTTTGATAAGGTGGGATTAAAGAAAATGGGATATGAATTCTGCATGCAAAAGAAGATACTAGAATTCATTTAGATTAGATATAAAAATAATACAAGTGGATTAATTACTATAATAGATACTTTACTTACTTGAATGAGGAGAGCTTTGAGAAGTTAATTAGTAATATTCTTTGTAGGATTACTGGACTGCTTAGCTTAATATGTTAATATGACGAATATTACAAGCACTATTGAAAAAGTATAAAAACTAAAACAATAAAAAAATACAAAAATCCATTACAATTGCATAATATCGATAAATCTAAACAATTAAAAACAAATTAGATTACAAATATATTTTGTGATTATAAGTAAGTTTTACAATATTTATTTTTACAGTTTAGTCATGATTTGTCATGTTATATACAAATTCATATAAAAATAACTTAAAAATCATATGACTTACTGTGACAAGTTTATATTTTATAAAAGTAATGTATATTTATTATTTCATTATACAATATAAATAAAATGTAAAAAATATACAGATTTATGATTGAAATGAAAAATCCATAATGGTAAAATGTGTAAAGTGTAAAATATAACAAAAGGGGACACAAAATAATGAACTTAAGTGCAAGAAATAAACTAACAGGGAAAGTAATCGATGTAAACAAAGGGGCAGTAAATGGAGTAGTTAAAGTTGAATTACCAAATGGGATGGTAGTAACTTCAACAATAAGCTTAGCTGCTATAGCAGAATTAGAGTTAGAAGTAGGAAAAGAAGCGACTGCAGTAGTAAAAGCTACAGATGTTATGATATCAACTAACCCACAACATATAAGTGCAAGAAACAAATTAACTGGAAAAGTTGTTTCAGTAGACGAAGGTGCAGTAAATGCAATCGTTAAATTACAAATAGAAGAAGATATGATAATAACTTCTACTATAACTATAGAAGCAGTAAAAGAGTTAGGATTAGTAGAAGGAAAAGAAGCTACTGCAATAGTAAAAGCTACTTCTGTTATGATAGAAGATGAAAAAGGACTAAGCGCAAGAAATAGATTAGCTGGAAAAGTTATAGAAATAAAAGAAGGCGCAGTAAACGCTATAGTTAAGTTACAATTACCAAGTGGAGATGTTATATCTTCAACAATAACAATGGAATCAGTAAAAAATCTAGGGTTAGAAGTAGGAAAAGAAGCAACTGCTGTAATAAAAGCAACTTCTGTTATGATGGGATAATCCTAAATAATTTATTTAAAGGCTATGTTTTAAAATAGTGTTGAAAATGGATATTTTCTAAGATATAGGATATAATATAGATATATCAATCTTTCGGAGGTTATTGTATGCCAAGTATAAAGTCTATATTAACAGATATACAAACATTACCATTAAATCAAGTTGAGGAATTATTATCTCATTTGGAAGAATTTCTTGTATTAGGTTCTCAAGCAGAACAAGTATGTGAAGAAGTTAAAGAATTTAGATTTGCAAAGGGGAAAGTGTGCCCTCATTGCAACTCTGAATCAATATCAAGAAATGGTAAGTATAATGGTAAACAAAGATATATCTGTAAAAATTGTAGAAAGACTTTTACTGATTTTACAAACTCTGCGACATATAGAAGTAAGAAATCATTAGATAAGTGGCTTAAATATGCCAAATGCATGATTATGGGGTTGTCAATAAGAAAATCTGCTAAAATCGTAGGTATAAATATAGCAACAAGTTTCTTTTGGAGGCATAAAATATTAGATTGTATAAGTGCTTTTTTAGGAACTGGTCATGTTGATGGAGTTATAGAGGCAGATGAAGTGTTTTTTGCTGAAAGCTTTAAAGGTACAAGAACTGATAATATGCCAAGAAAATCTCGTAAAAGAGGTAAAGAAATTAAAAAGAGAGGTATATCAAAAGAACAAATTTGTGTAGCGACAGCATTAGATAGACAAGGTAATTTAATAATAGAGCCTTTATGCAAAGGTCGAATGACACATAAAGAGCTTGAAAGGCTTTACAAAGGACATATAGGAGAAGGTTCTATATTATGTACCGATAGTCATAAGTCATATATTAAATTTGCTACGGACTTTGATTTAGAGCACAAACGCATAAAAACAGGTAAGCATAAAGAGGGTATTTATCATATTCAACACATAAATGCCTTACATAGTAATTTAAAGAAATGGATGGGCAGATTTAATGGTGTTTCAAGTAAGTATATATCAAACTATATGCAATGGTTTAAGTGGTTAAGAGTTTTTGAAACTGATAGAGATTCTATAAAAACTAAGAATTTTATTGTACAAAGTAATGTAACATATGCTTATACCAAAGTAAAAGATTTTAGGTTAAGAGCACCACAGTTCATCTAAATAGTTATAAATGAATTTAAAGAATGCTATAATAAAGATAAGTACACAATTGTTATAAAGTGCGAAGAACTATTATTTTAGGGGGAGAATTACATGGAGCAAAATATAGGTATATTGTTTGTAGCTATTGGTCTTTTATCAGCAAGTATAGGTATATTAGAAAAAAACTATATGTTTGGAGTAGACAGTTATGTAGATAAATTTAATAAAAAATATAACGTAAATATAGATAAAGCTACATATTGTAGATTTGAAGGTATTCAACGAATTAAGACTGCAATGAGATTATTGATATTAGAGGTAGTATATTTTTTATTTGAAATAAAAGATTTGAAAATGATGATAATAATGATAGTTATATATTTGATTATTGACTTAATTTTATATCATGTAAAGAGAACGAAGTTTATAAAGGAAGTTAAAGCACAATATTAATATAATGCGAACCAAAAAGTAGAGGTATATGCCCCTACTTTTTTATTTGTTAAAATACATTATAAAATCAACATTGATTTAAAACATAGCCTATTTAAAAATTATATATAAAGTAAAGTAAATTAAATTAAATTAAAACAAAGTATATAGAAATTCCTCTCTAGCGGGCAAGCCACAAGGGAGGAATTTTTTTAAGCAACGGAATCTTTGATTCGTTGGCGCCATGAGCGAAGCGAATTTTTAAGCAACGGAATCTTTGATTCGTTGGCGTTATGAGCAAAGCGAATTTTTAAGCAACGGAATCTTTGATTCGTTGGCGCCATGAACGCAGCGAACATATACTAGTCATAAATAATACCCAAATGACTATATATACTACTTATCTGTTTATATAATTGTGAGCCAAACGTCTCTCTAGTTGCACATATTTTATCAGCTAAGCATATAATCCACGCCTCTTTTGAAGCTGGGGGGATTGGGTTTAGCGGAAACATATGGTGCAGGATTATGTCTTTTTCTTTTTCGTTTAGATCGAATTCTTCGCTGGCATTTCTCAGAGCGATTTTCGGATGCCTAAATCCATGAAGTTTGATTGGTTTGTTTTTATCGTGCCAATCGTATAAAAAATAATCGTGCAGAAGGGCACCCCTTATGAGCGACCTCTTGTCTACTTTAATATTTAATTTGTTTGCAATTTGACAACTCATATAAGCGACGAATATGCAGTGTTCGTACACGCTTATATCCCCATGTTGTATAAATTCTTTAGTAAGCGGGAATCTAGATTTATTATTTAGTTCGTTTATAACTTCTGAAAAATCTCTAATAAATTCTGGAATTCTATTCATTTTGACCATTCCTTTTTTATTTAAAATAGTATTATATACATAAATATAGTCTACAATCTTATTATATACAAAAATCTAACTATTTACAATTTAAGTAACATTAAATTAAGTTAATCTTAACTTAATTGTAAGACTTAAAATTTATGAATAAAACTATACATAAGTGTGCATAATAATAGTTATTATTTGGATTATTCGAAAAAATGAATAAATTAATCCATTAGAAATCTAAAAAAAATAATATTATGCATATTACTGTGCTATAATATATTTATATACAAAATACATAATCTATAGAGAAAAGAAGGGATCAAAATGCAAAACGCAGTATTTAACATTAGTGAAAGAACTGAGAAAGGCAAAAAAGTAAGAATGGAAGGTAGCATACCTGCTATAATGTATGGTCAATCATTGGGAGAACCAATTCCTTGTCAAATAACAAAAAGAGAATTAATAGACTTACTAGGATCAAAAAACTCTGTTTTATCATTAAAATTAAATGATAAAATCGAAAATTGTGTATTAAAAGAAGTACAAAGAGACGCATTCGGAAATATAGTACATCTAGATTTCCAATACGTTAAAAAAGGTGACACTATTAAATTAAGAGTTCCAATAAGATTTTCAGGAACTGAATCATTAGACGCAAGAAAATTATTATTAGACGATGTAATAACAGAAGTTCAATTACAAGGTAACCCTAGTGAAATGCCTGAACATATAGAAGTAGATGTTGCAGGATTAGAACATGGTGCTCAAATTCTTGCTAAAGACTTAGTAATACCTGAAACATTAAAATCTGACTTAGAACCTGATACTGTAGTCGCTAGAATAGGTTCATTAAAAACTTCATCTATAGAAGTTGAAGATGACAATAATGACGAAGAGACAGCTGAGTAATATAAATCAAAATGATACTAACTGGTACATACCAAATAAATATATTTTTTAATAAATATTCTAACAAAGATATTACTGGAGTAAATTCCAGTAATATTTTTTTGTGCAAAATTTTGGTGAGCATTAAATAGATTTATATTTTGTGATGTGGGTATATAAAAAGAGTATGGTAAAATAATACCAAGATAATAGGCAAAATATGTATATTTACGAATTGAAATATAATAAAATTGATATAGTTATAATGTTTCAATTTTTAAAATATGGAGGAGAATTATGGACGAATCAAGATTTATTAAGATGATAAATATAAATCCTACTCTTATAGAAAATATAAAAAATCCAACAGATGAAATGAAGTTACTTGCAGTTAGAAAAAACGGGCTAGTAATTAAATATATAGAAAATCCGACAAAGGAAATGCAAGAAATCGCAATAAGCAAAAATGCAAAGGCGATAGAATATATAGAAAATCCAAGTGAGGACATAATGCTAAAAGCTGTTAAGAGCGGGTGGAGCAGTTTAGCATATATAAAAGAGCCGACAGAAAATGTAATAAAAGCTGCAATTGAACAAGCGGGATGGGCAATACAATACATAGATGAACCAAGTGAACAGTTGCAATTAGCGGCGATTAGAAAAAATTACGATGCAATAAAATATATAAAAAATCCATCAGAAAAAGTTCAGTTAGAAGCGATAAAAGAGAATTATGATGCGATTAGATATATAAAAAATCCAAGTTATAAAATAGAATTAGAAGCAATAAAAGAAAACGAATCAGCTATAAACTTTATACAAGATTTAGATGAAGAAAAGATGGTATCATTTTTAAAACAAAATATCTTAGTTATAAAATATTTATACAAAAAATTAAGTATAGAAAAGATAGAAGAGGCTTTAAAAGAAGTGATGTCAAAAGAAGATGTAGAAGAAAAATATATAAGGGATTTTTTAAATTGCAGCGTTATAGATAGAAATAGTGATGCAATAAAATTAGATAAAGTAATATTTATATATAAATACGGAAGCAAAATGGCTAAGAAAATAGCTATGGACGAAAAATTAAAAATGATGTAATTATAAAATAGTTTAGGAGAAATAATATGAATTTTTTAGATACATTTAGAAGTATTGAGCTAATATTAGAAACGGGAGAAGTACCTCTAGTAGTTGGTGAGAGTGGAATCGGAAAGACAGCTTTAGCAAACAAAGTGGCAAAAGATAATGGATGGAAGGTCGTTGTAATAGACGGAAACTTATTAAAAGAAGGAGAAATCGGAGGACTTCCAACTGTTGAGTCTTATATAGTTAAAAGTGAAGAAGGATGTAAAATAGAAAAGAAAACAACTATTTATGCAGTCCACACAAAACTTAGAGAAATAGACAAAGAAATCGAAAATGGAAACGAAGTACTTTTATTTATAGATGAGTTAAACCGTTGTGAACATGCAGTCCAACAAGAACTTATGAACCTTATATTAAATAGAGAGATAAACGGATATAAGCTAGACAAAAATGTAAAAATACTAGCTGCAATGAATCCATCAAACGAATACGGAGCAGAGCTTGACTACCAAGTTGTAGATATGGACCCAGCACAAGAAAACAGATTTGTTTGGCTTAATATGGAGTCAGATGCGAGCGAATGGATAAACTGGGCTATGAACAACAATATCGAGTCAAAAGTAGTTGAGTTTATATCTACATTCCCAGAATATCTACACAAGGTAAACGAAGGCGATATAAATGCAACACCTAGAAGTTTTGAGAGAATTTCTAAAACTTACTCAGTTTATAAACAAAAGAAAGACTCAATCCCTAAAGAGGTATTTTTAAACGTAATTAAAGGTAATGTGGGAAGAGTTATAGCACAAGAGTTTATGAGTTTTATAAATTCTGATGCAAAACCAATAATAAGTTATAATGATGTGTTTAATGGAGAAGAACTTGACGAAAGAGTTGTAGAACAAGTTAAAAATGAAAACCATACAAGACTATACATCAGTGCTATGAATATATTAAAATCACTAGAATCAGACATACAAAACAACAAATTAAATTCAGGTGGGTTTGATTATATACAAAGATTAGTAGAATTTTTAAGATTATATCCAGTTGATTTAATGGTTGGAATTATGAAAGATATAAAAAATAATTATGGCGAATTATACAAAATAGCTAGTGAAAATGAAGAATTTATAGATTTATATTTTCAATCTTACAGCTTAATAAGGGGATAAGGTATGGAAACTTATTTTAATAAAAAGAAAGAAGAACTCTACGCTCAAGCTGTTGAATTTGTTGAAAGAGCAAGTTACGATGAATCGATTGATTGGGATAAAGACATTGAGATAGAAGTGTCTGATGAATTTAGGAGGGAGTTTTTCTCTCTTGTAGATAAGGTGAATTTTAACTTAATGGAAGACAAAGATAACTTCTATGGGTATTTTTTATTCCAAATGAACAGAGATTTGAAGTTTGATATGAGTAGCCCGAGTGGAGTGAATTTTAAAGGAGCTAAATACGTAATATATTTTAATCCACTTATATTTTTAAAATTAAATATGAGTCAGATGGAGACGACGATTAAACACGAAATTTTACATGTTATATCTCTACACTTAGTAAGGGCAAAGGAGCTAAAAGAAAACGGACGATATAGCACTTTGGCGATAAACTTGGCGATGGATGTAGTTGTAAACCAGTATTTAGATGCACTCCCACCATATTCAACAACTTTAGAATGGGTAAATTTAAATTATAATCTCAAGCTTGAAGCATTTCAGACTTTTGAATATTATTTACAAAAAATCCAGATAGAATTAGATTTACAAGAAGAAAACGAAGACGGAGAAGAACACGATACAAATACTGATGATGAGTTAGAAAATGATGAATCTCAAAATATGGAGTTTAAAAATGAATATGATCCAGCAAAAACTCACGATATATGGGATGATTCAGATGATATAGATGAGAAGACAATGTCTGAGTTTACTCAAAAGTTTGTCAGCCTTTCGCAAAAAGGAAAGACTCCAGAATACCTAGATTCAATAATATCTAAGTTAAAAAGCAAAAACGGAGAACTACCATGGAATCTATACCTTAAAAAGATAATGGGGACAATAGAAGCGAACAAAAAAAAGACAATAACAAGAAGAAGTAGAAGACAACCAAATAGGCTCGATTTGAGAGGAGAGCTTAGAAATCACAAAGCCGAAATTGCAGTCGCAATCGACATAAGCGGAAGTATAAGTGACGAAGAGTTCAAACAAGCTATAAAAGAAGTTTTAGCAATCGTCAAAAATCACAACCACGAAATAACTATAATAGAGTGTGACAACGAAATAAAAAAAGTATATAAAGTAAAAAAATTAAAAGATGTTCAAGATAGAGTTACAGCAGGTGGAGGAACTAAGTTTGGTCCAGTGTTTGAGTATTTAAATAACAGCACAAAAAAATACAACATGCTTATCTACTTTACAGATGGAAAAGGTGAAGACTGCTTAAAAGTGCATCCAAGGGGATATAAGGTGCTTTGGGTTATTTCAGGAAAAGGAGATAAACTATCTCTTAAAGAACCATATGGTGCAGTTAAAAAACTTAGCAAAGTAAAAGAAAACAACAAAGGCAACAATATAGACTTAAAAGATGTTATGTACGATGGTTATTCAATGAACAACCAACAGCCAATTTTATAAAAATCTAACTCTATATATAAATCAAAATTTAAAAAGACACAAAAAGCCTTCTATATTATATAGAAGGCTTTTAACTTATCTAACATTATGTGTATTGTTAATATTTGTATATTGTTGTATAGTATATTTTGGTAAAAAATATCGAAATGAGGAGGAATATAATCAGTGAGGGGAAAAAGTAAAAAAAAGATATTTATAATACTGATAGCTCTTATAGTTATCTTAGGTATTGCTTATAAAGCAGTATTAGCACCAACAATAAAATCAAGACAAATTCAAGCAAAGATGCAAGAGGCAAAGAAATGTATAGAAGCAAATGAATTTGATAAATCTATTGATTTATTAGAAGAAGTACAAAATTTAGATATAGAAGATGAGGATTTACTTTTACAAATAATCGATGTTGTACTTACTATAGATGGTGATGATGCATATGACTTTTTAAAGAGGTATATAGATAAAGTGGGAGAGGAAAATGTATCTGATAAGATAAAAAACATATTAAATTCAGCGAAAAAAGCACCAACATCAGCTAAACTAGATACAAACCCAGGAAAATATGTATCTCCAATTTGGGTAAAATTAAATAAAGATAATATGAATATAGGTCATAGCTATTACTATACAACTAATGGAGATGAACCAAATCAAAATTCTACAAAATATATAGGGGATATATATATTGATAAAACAACAACTATAAAAATTATTGGATATAATAAAGATGGACAATCAACAAAAGTATGCACATTTAAACATGTAATAGAAAATAGTATTTTAAATAAACTTAAAAATAATATAGAAACAGCTAAAAAATTAATATCAGAAACAAAAACTGGATCTGAAATAGGTGAAATATCTAAACAAGAAAAAGATAAACTTCAAAGTATTGTAAATGATGCTGAAAAACTTATAAAAAATAAATTAATAAGATATAACGATGCCTACAATATGAATGAAGATTTAAAAGAAGGTATTGAAAGATTTAAAAATAATATAATAAAACCTGTGGATAAGTCAGAATTAAAAACTTATATAGATAAAGCTTATAATTTATATAAAAATTCAACTGAAGGAAAAGAAGAAGAACAATATAAACAAGGCTCAAGAGAAAGCTTAAAGAAATCTATAGATGAATCAGAAAGTATTTATAATAAAGATTCAGCAACACAAAATGAAATTGATGACCAAGTTTCACAGCTAAAAAATGCGATAAATACATTTGAACAACAAAAAAACAAACAAACAGCAAGTAATGTTGAGCAAAAAATATTAGGAAAATATATAGTCATTTCTAATGATCCGTATGGAATGGAGATAAATAGATTTACTAAAGATTGGATTATTGCAGGACGTACAGAATCAGAAGATTGGAGTAAAAGAATATTAGGTAGAAGAGAGTCAGGAAACACTATTTATTATACAACAACAGAAGGAACAGTTACTGTTAAATTAATTGATGACAATACGATAAGCTATAATGGATCAGTATACAGATTATTAACTGCATATCAATTGTTAAGTATCGCATATAACAAGGATCCAAATTTTGCTTGTTATGAAGTGTTCCGTGGTTTTGGAGTAACGCAATCTGATATAAATTATTTCTATGCAAATCATTAAAAACAAAAACTATGTGATAATTTCACATAGTTTTTTATTTTGCACAAATACTAATTATAACTAAAAATTTGAGATATGGAGATAAAATGAACAATTCAGAACTTATAATAACACTTACATTAATAAAAGGATTGGGTCGAAAAACTATAAATAAAATAATAAGACAAGGTGAATTAAATCATTTAAATAGCAGTGAAATTATAGACTATTTAAATAATATAAACTTAAAAATAAAACGAATTATAACTAAAGAAGAACTAAAATATGCAAATGAGATTGCAAAAATGACAATACATATTTGTGATAAAGAGGATATCAAAATCTCAACCTTACTAGATAAAGACTTTCCTCAAAAATTAAAAAATATAGATGATAACCCAGTAGCTATATACTACAAAGGAAATTACAATTGTTTAGATAATAAATCCATAGCAATTATAGGTAGTAGAAATCCGAGTTTGCATGGTGTAAATGTTTCTTACAAAATATCTTCAATATTATCACAAAAAGGATATACAATAGTCAGTGGCCTTGCTAATGGATGTGATACTTTTGCACATATGGGAAGTTTAAGTAATTTTGGAAGGACAATAGCAGTCATGCCATGTGGATTAGATATTGTTTATCCTAAGCAAAATACAAATCTATTTAAAAATATAATAGACAATGACGGTTGTGTTATAAGTGAATATCCACCAGGACAAAATGTTTCAAAATATCAACTAATCGAAAGGGACAGACTACAAAGTGCACTTAGCGAAGGGATAATAGTAATTGAAAGTACAATAAATGGAGGCAGTTTTCATACTGTAAATTACGGTTTTAATCAAAATAAAATCGTAGCCTGTTATAAACCTAATCAACATTATTTAAATATAAAAACAGCAAAGGGAAATATAAAATCTAAAAATAAAAAGAGAGCTTAAGTAAAATTACTTAAACTCCCTTTTTGTTTTATCTAAATCTCTG
>NZ_JADPET010000230.1 GCF_015667935.1 Clostridium sp. 1001270J_160509_D11
TCTTGGATATAAAACACCTGCAGAGGTCTTCGCTGCAACATAAACATAAAATGTTGCACTTATATTGACAATCTATCATATGCAATCAATCGTCAATTTTTTAGAAGGTTGCAATAGTATGTTTATTGAAGTTGAGGAATTTGAAGCGGAATGTAGGGCAGAGATGAATAATTATTATGAGAATTGGTAGTAGAGATAGCCACTATTTATTACTAAGTAATCCAGTTATGGATGCATAAATAACATAGAAATATTAAATAATTTATAACTTTAGCAGATTATACTTATTATGAGTAAAATAAGTTAACAGCAGATTTTGTATAAATATATGAAAATTATAAGATTGATATTTTAAGGATGTAACTTAATTTTTTAAGTTACATCCTTAATTTTTTATTTAATACTAAAACTCTGAATAGTAGAAAATAAATGATATAATAAAGATATAGATTATTGGAGGGATATTATGAGAATATTTAACAAAGATATAGAAATATTAGGGGATGACGAAGGATATATAATACTTACATGTCCATATTGTAAAAGTGAATTTAAAGTATCAGCCTATGATCTTCAAGAAAGAGGAATATACAATGAACTGTTTTGTCCATACTGCGGTCTGACAAAGGACATAAAAACTTTTTATACAAGAGAGATTAAATCAAAGGCTACAAAAGTAGCAAAAGAAAATTATAATATTAAAAATGATGAAAATAAATCAGATTTAAATGACGGAAAATATAGTAAAATAAAAAATAATGATAAATTATGCTATAAAACAAACAAAAAGCCTTTAAAACCTCAACAAGGGGATATTTTGGGGATATCTAGTCACAATATAAACCACACACCTAAATTATATAGCAGTAAATCTTTAGATATGAGTTTTTCAAATATGGAAAAAGAAATAGAAAAGGACAAACCTCTTTATAAGATAAAGATGGACAATAAAAAACTTCAAAATGTAAATGTAGACAGATTAAAAGATAAAAATTTAAAAGAAGTTGAATATAAATGCGATATATGCTTATCAAAAGAAAAAATACTTTCAGACGAAAAAACAATATTATACTGTGCTTATTGTGGGGTGAGCTTAAAATGAAAATTGAGGATTTAAGAAAAATAAGTTTTGAATTTAGAAGAATAAGCAGCAATATGCTAAATTCTATCACAGACGACAATAATGTATATCTAATAAAGTTTAAGGAATTTATACAAAATAATAAGATAATAAAAGATTACATAGATTCAAAAGTTAAATACTCGACTATAGATTGGAAAAAATCATTTATACAAGAGGATTGTGGATATAAAAGTGTTATAATCCCGACAAATAAAAACGATCATATAAAAGCTATGTATGATTATTTGATATTTATGACAGATAGCAACAAGAGTTTAAACGGTGAGGCATTTAATTTTCACCTTGGAAGATGTAAGGTAAATGACAGAATACAGTTTTATTTAAACAGAGTATTTTTGCCTTTAATTCACTATATAAACGATTATTTAATAGAAGAGATGATTTTGTATACGAAAGATAAAGAAAACTAAGTTTTGTTAATTAAAAAGGGGGAAATGTTATGAGATTAGTTGTACTTATAGATAATTGTGCAATAAACGGAAGAAATTTAAAAGGAGAAGGAGGAGCGTCTTATTATATAGAAGATGAGGACAAGAAATTTTTGCTTGATACTGGTGCATCAGGACTTTTTATGGAAAATGCTAAAAACTTAGATATAGATTTAGATAATATAGACACAGTAGTATTATCACATGGACATTATGATCACGCTGGAGGTCTTAAGGATTTTGTAGAAAGTAAAAATGATAAAATAAATATAATTTGTCACCCATTAGCATTTAATAAAAAGAAAAGCGGAAATACAAATATGGGAGCTCCATATACCAAAGAAGAGATAATAAAACTTGCAAACGTAAAGTTTTCTGATAAACCCGTTAAAATAAGCAAAAATATAACTTATCTAGGTCAAATTCCAGATACTATTGATTTTGAAAATAGAAAACTAATGGGTCAAATAGAAGTAGATGGAGAGTATAAAAATGACTATATAATAGATGATTCAGCTTTATTATACGAAACACAAGATGGAATATATATAATTACAGGATGTTCACACAGTGGGATTTGTAACATAATCGAATATGCTAAAAAAGTTTCAAAAAAAGATAATGTGCTTGGGATAATAGGAGGGACTCATCTTCAAGAAATAAATAATCAACTTTATAAAACAATAGATTATTTTAAAGCAAACAATATAAAAGAACTTTATCCATGTCATTGTACAAAATTTTATGTTAAGGCAGAAATGTTTAAGTATTTAAATATAAAAGATGCTCATGTAGGGCTTGAGATAAATTGGTAGTGAAATAAACTTCTGTAGAGATAGTAATTATTAAAGCAGAAGTCTTTTTTTATGCAAAAAATAAATATTTTAATAATATTAATACTTTAAATTATAAAATATTTAATAATGAATAATAATGCC
>NZ_JADPET010000231.1 GCF_015667935.1 Clostridium sp. 1001270J_160509_D11
CATAATGCTCTATTAATATTCCTATAAATCTTTATATATTTATACATTAAATCTAATATACATTATATATAAGAATTCTTCTAGTATTTATATTTATTCTATTTTCTATTTTCCCATCGCTTATCATAAAATTATTTTTCATCCAAAAATATTTAACTTCATTATCATCAGGATGAAGCACTAAAAATTCTAAATTAGTACAAGCTTTTAAAACCTCTATAATTTCGTTTATTATAATACTACCTAGCCCGACCTTTTTAGGATTGACAGAAAACCACAATATATATACATATAAAAACTCATTTTTTTCTTTATTTTTATAAAGCCTCATATTTAAATCAAATCTCTTCTCTTTAGAAGCTTTAATTTTATTACTTATAATATAATAATCATCACTTTCGCCCTCTCTATATCTAAACTCACCATAAAACCCCAAAACTTCTAATATAACTTTATTAAACTGCTCACATAAATCTATTAATACACCTTCATCAACTTTATTAATCATAATTATCCCCCAAATATCCCCTTATTTTTAATTTCAATTCTAGATGCATATTAAAATACTTAAGTTAATAATAGTTTATTTATATATTATGTAATTTAATTTATATAAAAAATAAATATTATCTCAGAAAAATACAAAATAGGCATTATAAAAGGCCATGTATAAATCTTATACACAGCCCCTATAAGCGTTAGCTTTAAAATCATCTAAATTCCATTATCTATAATTCTTATATAATTTTTCAATTATATTCACAATTTCATACATTACCCAAGCGCAAACGGCAAGTACGAACACGCCCATCATAACTATGTCAAGTTTAAATACTTGGCTACCATATACAATCAGATAGCCGATTCCGTTTCTAGAAACTAAGAATTCTCCTACGATTACTCCGACCCAAGCCATACCTATATTGATTTTAACAATATTTATTAAGTTCCCAATATTAGCAGGCAATATTAATTTAAATAATATTTGAAGCTTAGTGGCTTTAAAACTCTTCAACATTTTGATTTTCTCTTCATCAACATTTATAAAATAATTATATGCAGATAATATTGTAACAACGATAGAAATCAATATTGCTGTCACAACTATACCTTTTATATTAGCCCCTACCCAAACGATTACAATAGGTGCTAAAGCTGTTTTAGGAAGTGCATTTAATACTACTAAAAATGGATCTAAGACTTTTGAAAGTCTAGGAGATGCCCAAAGTAGTATCG
Organism: Clostridium sp. 1001270J_160509_D11; assembly: GCF_015667935.1. Classification (GTDB taxonomy): domain Bacteria; phylum Bacillota; class Clostridia; order Peptostreptococcales; family Peptostreptococcaceae; genus Intestinibacter. Next base: position 1,237 of record NZ_JADPET010000231.1, read on the forward strand.
CAACTAATACACCGCCAACTGTACCGATTATAAGCCCAAGCATCGTCTCATACACAGAAGTCTTTACATGTATCCAAAGTTTTCCGTTTTCCATATATCTCATAAACAAGTCGTATATTTCGGATGGTTTACTAAATAAAAATGTACTTATAACACCTTTATTTGCAAGAACTTCCCATAATACTAAAATCGCCACTAATAAAACAAGTTGCATAATAAGTACTTTTATTTTTTCTACTTTAATACTTCTCAAATAATTTTGATATCCTACAGACATTTCTTTTTTTTCTACACTTGAAACATCGTTAGCTGTAGATGACATTTTAGAAGCTTGCTTATTCTTTTTAAATTTACCCAATGTCATTATTATCTATCTCCTTCCAAAGAATATCAAAATATTGTTGAAATACAGGTTCCTTTCTACAATTAAACGGAGTTTTTTCATTTTCCATATTGCCGAAGTTTATTTCATGCTCACATTTAATTGTTGCAGGTCTTTTAGAAAGCACAGCAATTCTATCAGACATTGCAATCGCCTCACTTATATCGTGAGTTACAAGCAAAGCTGTCTTGTGTTCATTTTTTATAATTTTGTAAATATCGTCATTTACCATAAGTCTCGTCTGATAATCAAGAGCAGAGAAAGGTTCATCCAACAAAAGTATATCAGGGTCTACTGACAAAGTTCTTATTAGCGCTACCCTCTGTCTCATCCCTCCTGATAGTTCTTTTGGATACATATCCTTAAAATCCCAAAGTCCGTACGTTTTTAAAAGTCTCTCAATTCTATCAAGCGAAGCTTTATCCTTTCTTTTTAAAATTTCAAGCCCTATAGTTATATTATCCATTATAGTTCTCCAGTCTAATAAATGGTCACGTTGAAACATATATCCGATTGTTCCATTAATGACCACGTCGCCCTCAGTTGGTTCTAATAATTTTGTCAAAATGTTTAAAATAGTAGATTTACCACTACCAGACGGTCCCAACAGTGAAAATATCTCGCCCTCTTCAACATAAAAGTTAATGTGGTCTAGTACGCGCATTTCACCGTCTTTAGTATAAAACGTCTTAGTCAAATCATTCACTTCTACTATTTTTGCCATGATGTCACCCCCAGTAATTCACTTGCATAGTTTATATTATTAATATTTAAGCTAATTTGTACCAAATTCTATCAAAAAATTAATTTATATAAAAAGATACAAATAGTTTATATAAATGGTTTATATAAAAAGAAGAAGAGATTAAAGTTTAAAAAAGTTTA
>NZ_JADPET010000232.1 GCF_015667935.1 Clostridium sp. 1001270J_160509_D11
AATGAATAAAATAGAATAAAAGTATAATAAGTTTATATATAAATTTGATATACTTTTTATTTATTACAAAAGTTACTATATAAATGACCTAAAGTTATTTAAAGTTTAACAATATTGACAAATAATATAGCCGATATTACAATGGACTTTAAAAAGAACCTATATAAAAATTAAAGTTTAATAACTTAAAAATATAATGAGTATTAGATATAAGAATGGATAAATTAAGGTATATAAAAAATATGTAATTTTTATACTTTATATAAATTAGTAACTAATATACCTAAAATAAAAAGATGATAATATTTAAGAATTAATTATAATAAAAGCAAAATCAGTTAAAAATCACAAAATAAATAAGTTATAGGAGGAACGTATGTCAATTTCAAAGGAAATAATGCTTGAGATGTATAAAAGAATGGATCAAGCTAGAAAATTTGAAGAAAAAGTATGCTACTTTTTCTCAAAAGGTATGATACATGGAACTACACATCTATCTATAGGACAAGAAGCATCAAGTGTTGCAGCAGTTATGGCACTTGATGATGGAGATTTAGTTTCAATGACACATAGAGGTCATGCTTTGTCTATTGGTATGGGAATAGACCTAAACAAAATGATGGCAGAATTAATGGGAAAAGTTACAGGATATTGTAAAGGTAAAGGTGGCTCAATGCATATAGCTGACCTTGAATCTGGAAATTTAGGTTCAAACGGTATTGTTGGTGGAGGTCTTACATTAGCTCCAGGAGCAGCTCTTACTCAAAAATACAAAAAGACTGGTAAAATTGTTTTATGTTCTTTCGGAGATGGAGCATCAAACGAAGGAGCGTTCCATGAAGGGGTAAACCTTTCTTCTGTTTGGAAATTACCAGTCATTTTTTATTGTGAAAATAATCTATACGGAATGTCTACAGCGCAATCTAAAGTTATGAATGTAGAACATGTAGCTGATAGAGCATCTAGTTATGGAATTGAAAGTTTTATAGTTGATGGATATGATGCAGAGGCTGTTTATGAAACAGTTCAAAAAGCTGCAGAAATATGCAGAAAAGGGGAAGGTCCAGTATTAGTAGAAGCTAAAACTTATAGATGGGCAGGACACTCTAAGTCTGATAAAAATGTCTATAGAACTGAAGAAGAAATAGATTCATGGAAACAAAAAGATGGACTTATAAAATTAAGAAATAGAATACTAGAATTAGGATATGCGACTGAAGAAGAGTTACAAGCGTTAGAAAAACAAGTAGAACAAAATATTGAAGATGCAGTTGAATTTGCTAAAAATAGCCCAGAACCATCACTAGATACATTAGAACAGGATGTATATGCTGACTAATTAAGATTATGGACGGAAGGATTTGCGAGGAGGTTTAATAAACATGCAAATGAGAGAAATAACATATAAAGAAGCCGTAAGAGAAGCTATGGTTGAAGAAATGAGAAGAGATGAAGATATCATCTTTTTAGGAGAAGATATCGGAATTTATGGAGGCGGATTCGGTGTTTCTGTTGGAATGATAGAAGAATTTGGTCCGGAGAGAATTCTTGAAACACCTATATCGGAAGCAGCTATAGCAGGATGTGCAGCAGGTGCGGCAGCAACTGGTTTAAGAACTATAATGGAAATTATGTTTAGTGATTTTATAACAATAGCTATGGATGTAATCGTAAATCAAGCAGCAAAAATGAGATATATGTTCGGAGGAAAAGCACAAGTTCCTATGGTAGTTAGATGTCCAGGTGGATCAGGGACAGGAGCAGCAGCACAACATTCACAAAGTTTAGAAGCATGGATGTGTCATATACCTGGGGTTAAAGTTGTTGCACCATCAACTCCAGCAGATGCAAAAGGATTATTAAAAGCCGCAATAAGAGATAATAATCCAGTAATTTTCTATGAAAATAAACTACTTTATAAAACTACAGGATTAGTTCCAACTGAAGATTATGTAATAGAACTAGGAAAAGCAAATATAACTAGAGATGGTTCAGATATCACAGTAGTAACTTACGGTAGAATGTTAGAAAGATGTGAAATGGCGGCAGAAAAATTAAAAGATGAAAATATAAATGTTGAAATAATAGATTTAAGAACATTATATCCAATGGATAAAGATACAATAATAAAAAGTGTCTGTAAAACAGGAAGAGCATTAATAGTTCATGAAGCATCAAAAACAGGTGGTTTAGGAGGAGAAATATCAGCTTCAATAGTTGAAAGTGAAGCATTCAACCATTTAAAAGCACCAGTTAAAAGATTAGGTGGAAAAGATGTACCAATTCCATATAATCCAACATTAGAGGCAGCAGTTGTGCCAAATACTGATGAAATTATAGATACAATAAGAGATTTAGTTAATAGATAAATATAATAAAAATAAAGGGACTATCGCAAAATAAACCAAGAAGTTACTTTTGAAGTAGCATCATTATTAGCACAAAAAAATGGATTTAATTTAGTTGTTGCAGGAA
>NZ_JADPET010000233.1 GCF_015667935.1 Clostridium sp. 1001270J_160509_D11
ATCAGATACAGCAATAGGCGATAAATTAAAAGAAGCTGGATTTAATGCAGTTGCAATATCAGTTAATAAATGGGAATGCAAGCGTTTTCTTAAAAATAAATTTTAGTTTAAAATATCAAATTAGAATATAAAAAAACTCCAGGCATTTTGCCTGGAGTTTATCTAATTGAATCAATAACTACAATTTGATTATGCAGCTAAATCATCACGATTATCTTTATTGTTTGATTTTTGTACAGCGTTGTATACAGGTAAACCTATTAATGTTATAACAACACCACCAAGTGATATCATTGTATTTGTTAAACCAGATAATAATAATTGGCTCACAACAACGAATAATCCACCAGCTATAGCCACCATTGGTATGAATGGATATAGAGGCACTTTGTAAGGTCTCTCTAAGTTAGGTTGATCTTTTCTTAATTTGAACACACCTATGAATGTTAATACGTAGAATGACCATACAGCAAACATTGATAAGTCTGTTAATAAGTTGAATTGTCCTGTTAAAGCATATAATACAGATACTACACCCATTGTTAAAGTAGCGTTAGCAGGAACACCATTTTTGTTTATTTTTCCGAAGAAATCACTACATGGTAAAGATTTTTGTGCACCTAAAGTGAATAATATTCTTGGTCCAGTTAATAAGTATCCGTTTAAAGCACCGAATACAGATATTAATATACCAACAGTTATGAATTTACCACCAAATGGTCCAAATATAGCTTCTGCAACTGCTGATGCAGGAGAAGAATATTGAGCTAATTCGTTAGCAGGTAATACCCATAAGTAAGCAACGTTTATTAATAAATAAACAGCCATAACTAAAGATAAACCACCTACGATTGCTTTAGGTAAGTCTTTTCCTGGGTTTTTCATTTCACCAGCTATAGCACCAACGTTTATCCAACCATCATAAGCGAATAATATAGCAACTAATAAAGAACCGATAACACCACCAGTTGAAACACCTTCTCCAACCATTGGAGTTAATATAGCGTTATCCCCGCTTCCTTTAATAAATCCGAAAACTATTATTAAAGCAAGAGGTATTAATTTACCTATTGTTGCAAATGTTTGTATAAACCCACCAGTTTTAGAACCTAAAGAGTTTAAAACAGATATAAATAATATAACACCTATAGTTATAGGTAATACTAATGCATTATTTCCTATTAATCCTGCACTTTGTTGTCCAAACATAACAGCTAAAGCAGCTATAGTTGCAGGGAAGAATAAAACCGCTTGCATCCATCCTGTTAAGAATCCTAATTTTTTACTGTATATTTCTTCGATGTAAACCATCATACCACCAGTTTTTGGTATAGCCGCAGATATTTCAGCAGCAGTAAGACCAGCAGCTATTGTCATAACACCTGCTATAACCCAAGCTATCATACCTAATCCAGGTGCTCCACCAGTTAAAGTGTATACAGCTTGTGGTTTGAAGAATACACCACCACCGATTACCATACCAACAACAGTTGATAAAGCAGCAGCGAATCCTAAGTTCTTTTGTAACTTATTGTTTTCCATTTGTATAAATCCTTTCTTGTGTAAATATAAAATTTTAAATTTAAAAAGTCATCATTAATATAATATTACTTTTTTATAAAAAAAACACCACACAAAAAAAGGAAATTTTTGATGGAATTAGAATTAAATAAAAATAATCATTTTGCATAATAATGAAAAAGATAGGAATGAACCTATATACAGCCATGCTTTGGACGTTATAGGGGAAAACGTAAGCAAATGTATAAATAAATAAATTTTTATATTTGCAAAACCTTTCCAGTGTTTTGGCATAGTATCACACAATAAATGGCAAACAAAACACATCCCAATTATAAATAATAATGGACGTAGTATATTATTTAAAGGTGTTAATTCAAACATTATACATAGTTTTGAGGATATAAACACATAAATCAAAAATACAGGATTAAAAACTGAATGTGTAATAAAATTTCTATGACCCTTTGAACCACCAAATAAAAATGGAAATTGTTTCTCAAGAATATCTGCATTTCTATATATATAATCTAATAATTTTCTTAAAGATGGAATCCAACTTATAAATAATAAGAAGAAATCTATTAAATTTATTATAGCTGCAAATATATAATTTATAATAATTTCAATACTTTTAACTTTAAGTGTATTTGAATTTGGATTGCCATTAAACATATTTAATGAAGATGGCAAAAAAGATAATGTAAGTATATTTTTCTTTATTGGTTTAATGAAAAATATACTAGCTAATAAAAATATAGCGATAATATAAAAATTAATACTACCACCTCCTAAAATGAATTTATAAATTTTATTCTATAAATATATGACTTATTTTGTCAATATAAGCAGATAA
>NZ_JADPET010000234.1 GCF_015667935.1 Clostridium sp. 1001270J_160509_D11
TACTGTAACATGAACATAAACTTATGAGCTATTTTTTTATCCATTTTTAAGTGTTGCACTTAATATGATAATTCATCATATACAAAAAAATCTTTCCCATTTGGGAAAGATTTTTCGTAATATCTAAATTATATTGTAATTTAGACTATATATTTAAATTTATTTATGGTCTTTTTTTGGTTTAGGAAGTAATGCTTTTCTAGATACATTAACTCTTCCTTTTTCATCTATTTCAGTAACTTTAACTTCTACTTCGTCACCTATATTTAATACATCTTCAACTTTATTTACTCTTTCATGAGCTATATGAGATATATGAAGTAGACCTTCTTTGCCTGGAAGTAATTCTACAAAAGCACCAAAGTTAAGTATTCTAGTTACTTTACCTTTATATACTTGTCCTAATTCTATCTCTGCAACTATATCTGATATTTTCTTTTGAGCTAGATCTATCATTTCTTGATCTATACCTGATATAAATACTTCACCAGTTTGTTCTATATCTATTTTAACACCAGTTTCGTCTATTATTTTAGTTATAACTTTTCCACCTGGTCCTATAACATCTCTTATTTTATCTGGGTTTATGTTCATAGTCACTATTTTAGGTGCATATTTAGATAAATGTGGTCTTGGAGCATCTATAGTTTTTCTCATTTCATTTAGTATGTGAAGTCTACCTACTCTAGCTTGTGCAAGAGCTGTTTTTAATATTTCTTCATCTATACCAGCTATTTTTATATCCATTTGTATAGCTGTTATACCGTGTTCTGTACCAGCAACTTTGAAGTCCATATCTCCTAAGTGGTCTTCCATACCTTGTATATCTGAAAGTATAGCTATTTCACCATCTTGTTCTATAAGACCCATTGCTATACCTGCAACCATATCTTTTATAGGTACACCTGCATCTAAAAGTGATAGAGTTGAGCCACAAACACTACCTTGAGAAGTAGAACCATTTGAACTTAATACTTCAGAAACAAGTCTTATAGCATATGGGAACTCTTCTTTTGATGGTATTACTGGAAGTAATGCTCTTTCTGCTAATGCACCGTGACCTATTTCTCTTCTTCCTGGTCCTCTTGATGGTCTAACTTCACCTACAGAATAAGCTGGGAAGTTGTAGTGATGCATATATCTTTTAGATTCTTCTTCATCTAATCCGTCAAGTATTTGAACATCTCCAAGTGCTCCTAGAGTTGTTATTGTCATTACTTGAGTTTGACCTCTTGTGAATAATCCTGAACCATGAGTTCTAGGTATAAATCCACAATCACACCATATTGGTCTTATTTCGTCAGTTTTTCTTGCATCAGGTCTTCTACCTTCATGCACTATCATTTTTCTAACTTCTTCTTTTATTATTTTATCTAAAACAGATACTATATCTCCTTCGAATTCTTCTAATGTTTCTTCATCGAAACTATCTAAGACTTCTACTTTAACAGCATCCATAGCTTCTTGTCTTTCTAATTTTTCGATTACTCTTACAGCTTCTTTCATTTTGTCAGTAGCTAATTCACGAACTTTTGCTTCTATATCTTCATCAGCTTTAGGTTCTATAAATTCCATTTTTTCTTTACCAACTTCAGCTACTATTTCTTCTATAAATGCAACTATTTTTTTGATTTCTTCGTGAGCTGTAAGTATAGCTTCAAGCATTAATGATTCAGGTACTTCATCTGCTCCTGCTTCAACCATCATTACTGCATCTTTTGTTCCTGAAACAGTAAGATGTAGGGAACTTTTTTCTCTTTGTTCTGCAGTAGGATTTATTACTAATGCTCCATCAACAAGTCCAACGTTAACAGATCCTGTTGGTCCATTAAATGGTATTTCTGATATTGATAAAGCTACTGATGAACCTATCATAGCTACTACATCTGGTGTACAGTCTTGGTCTACTGATAATACAGTTGCAACAACTTGTACATCATTTCTAAATCCTTTTGGGAATAGAGGTCTTATAGGTCTATCTATAAGTCTTGATGTAAGAGTAGCTTTTTCAGATGCTTTACCTTCTCTTTTTAAGAATCCACCTGGTATTTTACCTACTGAGTATAATTTTTCTTCATAGTCAACACTTAGAGGAAAGAAATCTACACCATCTCTAGGTTCAGCTGACTTAGAAACGTTAACCATTACCATAGTTTCCCCATATTGAAGTATTGCACTACCACTTGCTAATTGTGCTATTTTGCCTATCTCGACAGACAGTTCTCTGCCTGCTAATTCCATTTTAAAAATTTTATGTTCAAACATTAATGCTTGTACCTCCTCTTATACTAAAACCCTTTTTTCATTCTCTCTAATATATTATCAAAAATATTACAAATAAAAAAGTCTTTATTTTAAAAATGTATACTACAGACTTTTTTAGTTTTAAATATTAAATCGTCATTATTTTGAAATATA
>NZ_JADPET010000235.1 GCF_015667935.1 Clostridium sp. 1001270J_160509_D11
AATATATAATAAACCATTTTTTGAAATATGAAAATGAATAATTTTTAGGAGTTAAATTTACACTTTTTTAATGATATAATAATATATATCACTAATAAGAGGTGTTAAATAATGAGTGAAAAAAAATTGGCTAAAGGAAATGACAAAGCTGCACTAAATAGAAGGCTTAAGAGAATTGAAGGACAAGTAAAAGGAATTCAAAAAATGGTAGAAGATGATAGATATTGTGTAGATATATTAGTTCAAATATCAGCAATTAGATCTGCTATAGATAATGTAGGCACAATGATACTAGAAAACCATATTAAGGGCTGTGTTTCTAATGATATAAAATATGGAAATGAAGAAGAAAGTGAAGCGGCAATTAAGGAATTAATGGATACAATAAAAAAATTCACAAAATAGGGGGGGCTATTATGAATCAACAGGGGTTTATAGTTGAAATAGTAGATGATAAAACTGCTAAAATGCGTATGCAAAGACATTCTGCATGTGCTTCATGTGGTAAATGTGCAAAATTAACTTCAGAAAGTCAAGATTTAATAGTAGAAGTCGACAATCAAATTGGAGCAAAAGTAGGGGATCACGTAGAAGTTAGTATGGATAGTGTAAAAGTAATGAAAGCAACTATGTTGGCATATATGTTGCCACTAGTATTTTTAATTGCAGGGACAGCTATATGCTTTTTTGTACTTAATAATATAAACTTTAACGGTCCAATAGAATTATTAAGTGGACTATGTGGATTATTATGTACATTTTTAAGCTATCTTTATCTAAGAAAAAACGATAAAAAATATAGAGAGAGCAGAGATTATATTCCGATAGTAGTGAGAATAATTTAAATATAAGGGGTTTTGTAGCTGTAATTAATAAACCACAGCCACAAAACCCCTATTTTTCTAACTTTTCTTCAAGTTTTTTTAAATGCATCTTTTTAACAAGTATATAATAAGTTTTTGTAAAAGATGTAATTATAAGAATTCCGATTGCTATTCCAGTACTTTTAAATAGAGAATCCGTTCCAGTAGATACAGCAAGTGCATAATCTTTTTGAACTAATGAATACATAGTATTATATAATCCAAGACCAGGCACAAGTGGAAGTATTCCAGGTATTATAAAGTTTATAGCTGGATATTTTAATTTACGAGCTAAAATTTCACTAAATAATGAAACAACAGCAGATGCTATAACCATAGAAAATACATTTGAAATATATTCTGAGTTAGCCATAACAACATAAGTACACCATCCTATACCACCTACTATACCACATGGAATAAGTGATTTTTTAGGTGCATTAAAGAATATAGAAAAACCTGCTGTAACTGCAAATGAAAATATAAAGTTTATTATTAAATCTTTAATAGTCATTTAATCAACCTCCAATTTTAATCCAAAAATCAAGTACAACACCGACTCCTACAGCTATAGCTCCTGCTGTTAAAAATGCTTCAAATACACGAGAAACACCAGAAACTAAATCACCAGATATTAAATCCCTAAGTCCTTTTACGAAAGCAACTCCAGGAAGTAGAGGCATTATAGAACCTACTATAAGCATTTTAGGGTCATGTAAAATTCCAATCTGACAAAAAGCAACCCCAAACGTAGCTATTGCAAATGAAGATACTAATGTAGCCATAAATGCCATAGAGTTAAGTTTCATTATTCCATTATATATAATAGTTCCAACAACTGAGATTATTAATGTAAGTAAAAAATCTGCTATACTTGTACCACCTATTAAATAAGCGAAACATGCAGAAGAAATTGCAGTCCCCGCATAAAAAGAAATTATTCCATATGGTGGAGGTAAAGTAGCTATTTTTTTAAGTTTATTAATCGCTTCATCAGTTGTCATTTCAGGGTTTTGAACAAAATCTCTAGATACAGTATTTAAAAGGTCTATTTTGTTTAAGTCGATACTTCTACGCTTTATAGTTCTCATAAATGACAATCCGTCGAACTTATCATCTGCAATTATTATACACGTAGGAGTTGTAAATACATTAATATGTCTGTATCCACGAGAAGTACAAACTCTTAAAACACTGTCTTCCGCACGAGATGTTTCTACACCATTAGTCAACATTAATTCTCCTAGAAAAAGAGCAAACCTAAGAATCTCTTTTTTCTGTATTAATTGATATTCTTCCCTCATAAAATCATCTTATTGTCAAAAATATAATTTTGACAGACTCCTTTCCTTTTTATTTAGTTTTTTCATAGTAATAATTAGACTATTATAATATGTTATTAAACATCTAATACTAATTAATTTAGTGAGAAATAGTCTAAATTGGATTTTTTACTTAAAAAACTTATGTATATATTTACTATATTATACTTGATTATATCAAAAAAATAAAAAATGTATATATATATTATTTTAAACTTAAATAAAGAT
>NZ_JADPET010000236.1 GCF_015667935.1 Clostridium sp. 1001270J_160509_D11
CATATCTTCGTCGTGATGTTCTTTAAGTAATGCATTACCTACTCCCCATCTATCTTGGTGACGAGATACACCTCTTAATGGATATTCTTCCCCATTTAATATAAATCCGTTTTCTGGGTGTATTTCAAAAGTACGGCATCCAAATCTTGCGCTTACGTTGTCTAAAACTTCATCTTCTGATTTTAAACAAACTTCTGCAGTGTATAGATATGGATCTTTTTTACCATGCCATAAATGTACGTTTTCTATTTCGAAAGATGCTACAGTTTGTGAAGCAGGTGTTTCTTGTTCTGCAACAACATTTCCTTCTGCATCTTTTAATGTATATACTAATTTTTGATTTTCTTTTACGTTTTTAACGAATACTTCAACTTCAACTTTAGCATTTTCACCTACTACTTCTGGAGTTACTTTTATACCAGGTGTTCCGTAGTATTCTAAATCAAAGTGTGATTCACTTACAGCGATTATATTTAAATCTCTGTATATACCACCATAGAAAGTGAAGTCTGCATTTTGTGGATATACTCTATCATTTGGAGAGTTATCTACTTCAAATACGAATAAGTTTTTATCTTCTAATACATCAGTTATATCAACTCTCCAAGTTGAATAACCTCCGTCGTGGTTAGCTAATTTTTTACCATTTACATATACTATTGCTGAAGAGTTTGCACCTTGTATTTCTAAGAAATATCTATCAGCTTTTGGTAAATCCATTTTTTCAAGTTCTTTCGCATAGAAAGCAGTTCCTCTATAAAGGTCATTTCCACCATCTTGTCCATCTATATCATTCCAAGTATGAGGTATATTAACCCAGTTCCATCTTTCAGGCATTGTAGTTGGAGCTTCTAAAGCTTCTTTAGAGAATGCCCATTTTGTGTTGAAATTATATATTTGTCTCATATATATCCTTCTCCCCTCATTTTATATGTCAAAATTTAATATTATATTCTAAACAAAGTAAAGTTAGAATATTATATTTATATCATAAGTAATAACTATAATACTTAATTATGTCGTTTTGTGTTATTACTTTATTTAACAGTATGTTAATTATATCACAAAAAACGTTTTTCCTCATCAATATATACGTTTTTTTTATTAATATATCCGATATTTATTGTCTTATTCTAAAAATAAAAACGACTTATATATAAGTCGTTTTCATTTATAATTTTAAAAAGTTAGTATTTTATTGTGCAATTTGATTTAATTTATCATTTAAGTCAAGTAATTGTTCTTTTGTAAAGTCTACATTTGTAGCACTAAGAAGACTTATATATCTAAGAACTTTAAATGCTCCTAACATCTTCATTTTTTTCTTTACTTCTTCTTCAGTTTCATTTGTTGAGTTATTTCCCCAACCAGAACCGCCACTCTTCATAAATTCCATAAATAATTTTGCGCCTTCTTCTGATTTCATTATATCTTCTATTTTACTATTAAGAGATAAGTATCCTTCTCTTTCATTAATATCAAACCAGTTTAATATAGCTCCTGTTTCTTTTAATCGATAATCTTCATTGAATACTTCTACTTTTCTTATGAAGCTTTCATCTCTGCATTCTCCAGCTACAGCTACTAAAGTAGTTTCACCTATATTTGGTACTTCAAAATAGAAGAAGTGTTCTGGTGAAGTTTGTTTTCCTAAACTAACACCATTAGCAAATAACTCTACTTCTGGTTGATTTGAGTAAACAGTTACTTTTGTAGTTTCTTCTACTCTATCTACATATCTCTTAGAGCATATATGTACGAATGGATCATCTGATAACCAAGCTTTGTAAGCGTAGAATGAATCCTTTTTATATTTACGGTCAAATGTAACTAAACCTTTGTGGTTTTGTCCATTTTCTCCACCTTCATTTCTTGCATCTGCACCAAAGTCAAACATATTCCATACATGTGTTGCCCACATATATTTTCTTGTGAAGAATTGTTTTATTAATTCTTCGTGGTAGTATGCTTGATATTCTTCTGTATAGTCACCTTGTTCTGGGTTAGAAGTATGCCAGTTTAATGCTTCACAACCATATTCACTACAACCTATTGGTATATTGGGATGTTTAGCATGGAACTCATCAAACCAAGGTCCATTTTGAGAAGTATCTCCTCCATACCATCCGAAGTAGTGATTGTATGATACTACATCTGGTATTTGTACATATTCATTGTCCATACTACACATAGATACACACGCTATAGTTGTTAAACGAGTTTTGTCCATTTCATGAACTAAATCATTTAATATACGGTGATTTTCAACTAAGTCTGGATCATCTTCTCCACCTATAGTTATTTCATTTGATAATCCCCATACAACTATTGATGGATGGTTGTAGTTTTGAACTACTAATTCTTTCATTTGAGT
>NZ_JADPET010000237.1 GCF_015667935.1 Clostridium sp. 1001270J_160509_D11
ACTTTAGTATTTAAAATATATTGCACTTTATAAAATAAATGAAATTTTTAAAAAAAATAATTCATTTTAAGAGGTTAATACATCATGTATACACATTTAATATTTAAATATAGAATATGTTTAGGGGGATGAAAATATGTGTGTTAAAGATAATATAAGAAATAAAGAAATAAAAATAGTTGATACAACTTTAAGAGATGGGGAACAAACAGCAGGTGTTGCCTTTGCCAACCACGAAAAAATAGCAATAGCCCAAGCACTAAGTGATATAGGTATAGACCAATTAGAAGTCGGTATACCCACTATGGGCGGTGACGAAAAAGCCACAATAAAAGCAATTTGTAAAAGAAATTTAAAAGCCAGTATAATGGCGTGGAACAGAGCAGTTGTCTCTGATATAGAGCAATCTATAGATTGTGGAGTCGATGCAGTTGCAATTTCTTTATCAGTATCAGATATTCATATTCAACATAAATTAAAAAAATCTAGACAATGGGTTTTAGAAAATATGTTTAACGCAGTTACTTTCGCCCACAAAAATGGATTATATATTTCAGTAAATGGTGAAGATGCATCAAGAGCAGATACAGACTTTTTAATCGAATTTATAAATGTTGCAAAACAAGCAGGAGCAGATAGATTTAGATTTTGTGACACAGTAGGAGTTATGGAGCCTTTTTCAACTAGAGATAAAATAGAGAAGATATATAAGGCAACTAATTTTGATATAGAGATGCACACTCATAATGATTTTGGTATGGCTACTGCAAATGCAATAGCAGGAGTTATAGGTGGAGCAAATTATATAGGTTGCACAGTTAATGGCTTAGGCGAAAGAGCTGGTAATGCGGCTCTTGAAGAAGTATTGATGGCACTTAAATTTGTATATGGATATGAAACTGATGTAGATACAACTAAATTTGTTGAACTATGCAAATATGTATCACAAGCATCAGGTAGACGTCTACCACCATGGAAGGCAATAGTAGGTACTAATATGTTTAGACATGAATCAGGAATACATGCTGATGGTGCTTTAAAAGATCCTAAAAATTATGAAGCCTTTGACCCAGCTGAAGTAGGTCTTCAAAGACAAATAGTAATAGGAAAACACTCAGGAAAAGCTGCAATAGTAAATAAATTTAAAGAATACTCTATAGAACTTACAAATGAAGAAGCAAATCAAATATTAGAAGAAGTTCGTAAAGTATCTGTAGGTCTAAAAAGAGAACTATTTGATAAAGAATTAGTTCAAATATATCATGATATAAAAAATAATTATAAAATATTTTAATATATATAAAAATTAAAACTTACAGGGGGGATAGAAAATGTATAATGTAACATTAATACCAGGAGATGGAATAGGTCCAGAAGTCGCAGATGCAATGGTTAAAGTTGTGAAGGCTACTGGTGTAGATATAAATTGGGAAATAGTAGACGCAGGAGCAGGTGTTATAGATAAATATAAAACTCCTCTTCCACAACATGTAATCGACTCAATAAAAAGAAATAAAATAGCTATAAAGGGGCCTGTAACTACTCCAGTAGGAAAAGGATTTAAAAGCGTTAATGTAACACTTAGACAGACTCTAGATCTATATGTAAATTTAAGACCTGTAAAGAGCTTTAGAGGAATTAAATCTAGATATGAAGACATAGATTTAGTAATAGTTAGAGAAAATACAGAGGGGTTATATTCGGGAATAGAACATAAAATTGGAGACTATGGAGCAGAAACAATAAAAATAATAACTAAGCCGGCTTGTGAGAGAATTTGTTCCTTTGCATTTAATTATGCAAAAGAAAACAACAGAAAAAAAGTAACTGGCGTCCACAAGGCAAATATAATGAAGCTAAGCGATGGTTTATTTCTAAATACATTTAAAGAAATAGCATCAAAATACCCAGATATAATAAGTGATGATTTGATAGTCGATGCAGCTTGTATGAACTTAGTTATAAATCCTCAAAAATACGATGTAATGGTTATGCCGAATTTATACGGGGATATAATATCTGATTTATGTTCAGGTCTTGTAGGTGGCCTTGGAATGATACCAGGAGCAAATATAGGTAAAGATTACGCAGTATTTGAAGCAGTTCACGGTAGTGCTCCAGATATTGCGGGAAAAAATATAGCTAATCCAACTGCAATAATTCAATCATCAGTTATGATGCTTAGATATATAGGAGAGCAACAAGCAGCTCAAAAAATAGAAGATGCACTAGTAAAAGTCTTTGAAAAAGGCGAAAATTTAACATGTGACTTAGGTGGAAGTGCAACAACTGACGAATTTACAAATGAAATATTAAAATATATAAAATAATTTAAAATAAATCTATATTTAAATTATTAAAACA
>NZ_JADPET010000238.1 GCF_015667935.1 Clostridium sp. 1001270J_160509_D11
CCAACTCCACCAGTTGAGTGTTTGTCAGCTTTTATACCTTCTATTGAAGATAAGTCTATTACATCACCACTGTTCATCATAGCTTTAGCTAAGTATGAAGTTTCTCTTTCGTTCATTCCATTTAAAACTATAGCCATAAGTAATGAACTTATTTGATAATCAGGTATAGATCCATCTGTTACACCATCTACAAAAAATTGAATTTCTTGGTCTGTTAATTCTTCGTTATATCTTTTTTTATTTATAACATCTACAAAACGCATATCTATTTCCTCTTTATTTTAGTATCCTTGTGCTTCTTTACCTTTTATTAAGTTTATTGCAGAACTTGTTCCTATTCTTTCACAACCTTCATTTATAAACATTTCAAGGTCTTCTACAGTTTTAACTCCACCTGCAGCTTTTATTTTTACATTTTCTCCTATGTGTTGTTTGAATAATTTTATATCTTCTATAGTTGCACCAGCAGTTCCAAATCCAGTTGATGTTTTTATGTAGTCTGCTTTTGCATCTGTAACACATTTACACATAGCTATTTTTTCTTCTTCTGTTAAGAAACAAGTTTCGATTATAACTTTTAATATTTTATCTCCTACAGCTTCTTTTATTGCTTTAATCTCAGCTGTAACTTTGTCATAATCTCCATTTTTAACATCTGATATGTTTATTACCATATCTACTTCGTTTGCTCCGTTTTCTATAGCTTGTTTAGCCTCTAAAACTTTTGCTTCTGTTGTTGAGTATCCAACAGGGAACCCTACTACTGTACATATGTTAACTTTATCTCCGTATTTTTCATTTATACGAGATATGTAACAAGCTGGTATACATATTGATGCTGTGTTGTATTCTATTGATTCATCACATATTTTTTGTATATCTTCCCATGTTGCTACTGGCTTTAATAATGTATGATCCACGTGTTTTAATATTTCTGCTGTATTCATTATACTACCTACTTTCTTAGCGTATATTGCCTTTTACCTATATTTTAATTTATTTATAAACTAACTATATTGATTAGTTTTTTCTTAATTTTAGTATTGAAATTACTTATTATACAAGTTCTTCTAATACTGATGTCCCTATTGTGTTTTCTGGCATATTTATATTGAAGTTGTCAGCTATTGTTGCACCTATTGTTGCAAAAGTATCTTTTTCTTCTAATATTCCACCTTTTTTCATAGCTGGTGAATAAGCTAAGAATGGAACGTATTCACGAGTGTGGTCAGTTCCTTCATATGTTGGATCATTACCATGGTCTGCAGTTATTATTAATAAATCATCTTCCCCTAATTTATCTATAACTTTTCCTAAGTTAACGTCGAATTTTTCAAGTTCTTGAGCATATCCAACAGGATTTCTTCTGTGTCCCCATAAAGCATCGAAATCAACTAAGTTTACAAAACATAATCCTTTAAAATCTTTATCCATTATTTCTAATGTTTGTTCCATTCCATGAACAGAAGATTTAGATTTGTTAGATTCAGTTATTCCTTCACCATCGTATATATCGCTTATTTTTCCTACAGATATAACATCATATCCGTTGTCTTTTAGCTCGTTTAAAACAGTTCTTCCATATGGTTTTAATGCATAGTCATGTCTGTTGCTTGTACGAGTGAAGTGTCCTTTTCCTGTTCCAACGTATGGTCTTGCGATTACTCTACCTACTTTGTATTCATCTCTAAGAGTTAATTCTCTAGCTATTTCACAACATCTGTAAAGTTCATCTAGACCAAAAGTTTCTTCATGTCCACATATTTGTAAAACAGAATCTGCTGAAGTATAAACTATCATATCTCCTGTTTTCATTTGGTGTTCACCTAATTCATCTAGTATTGCTGTTCCACTTGCACTTTTATTTCCTACTATTTTATGACCAGTTCTTTCTGATAACTCATCTAGTAATTCTTGTGGGAATCCAGTATCTGTGAAAGTTTTGAAAGGCTTAGTTATATGAAGTCCCATCATCTCCCAGTGACCAGTCATTGTATCTTTACCTATACTAGCTTCTTTAAGTTTCATTTGATAACCTAGTGGATGTTCTATTTTATCAACATGTTTTATTGGATGTAGGTTTGCTAATCCAAGTTTTTGTAGATTCGGTATTTTGAATGAATCTACTGATTCTGATATATGTAGTAATGTATCTACATTTATATCTCCATAGTTTTTAGAAGTATCATCTTGTCCTATTCCTAATGAATCAATTACTAAGACAAAGACTCTATTGTATTTTTTCATATCTATCACTTCCTAAATAAATTAATTTTAGAATAGTGTTATTAATC
>NZ_JADPET010000239.1 GCF_015667935.1 Clostridium sp. 1001270J_160509_D11
AATGATAATTCTAATTTGTTATATTAGATAATTAAATATATAAAAAAGTTAATATTGTGATATAAATACGTTAACATTTTTATATAAATAGTTATTTTCAAGTTAATTTAAATTAATATGAAAGTTTAGATTTAGATGGAAAATTGCAGGATGATAAAGCATTTTATACGGCATGGAAGAAAGTATTTATGCATTATTAAAAATATAAATTTTGGAAAAATATTTTCCTGGTAAAAATATACTATACTGTTAATATTATTATATTTTTTTGTTAATATACTTATAGAAAAACACCTCTAGAGTGAATATAATAAATGTATAAAATATAAGAAAAAATTTATATAAATGGATATTTTAATATTTGGAGGAGGAAAATGATAAAGATAGGCAGAGATTTCATTCTATTATTTACAATGAGCCTTTTATATATTGTATTTAATAAGGCAATAAATATTTCTATGGCAGAAGGTATTATAGTTTCATCAGGTACAGCAGGTATATTTTCTTTATTGAGTGATACGATAAGAAATATAGATGAAAATAATCTAAGAACGAGAGTATCACTTTCAGAAAAAGAATTAAAAATAATAGAAAAAATGAGATTAGTAGCAAGAGATGGTATACTAACATTTATATTATGCTACGGAATAATGAGAGTTTCTTTTGGAGGACCAAAATTAACAATTATAGACACTATACCATTTGTAATTGCAGCATTAGCACCAACACTAGTTGTATGCGAGCTAAGTAAAGAGCTTAGAAAAAAAGAAAAAGGGAATGTTATAGTAGATAGATAAAAATATTTTTAACTTATCGGGGATAAGTTAAATTTGAGTTAACTTAAAATATGCAAACAGTTAAAATATCTTAATATAAATATAAAATAGATATAATTGAAATGACCTAAATAACTATACGTTAGACATATCGTATAGTATTTTCTTTTTGAAAAAATTTTAAGAAAATGTAACATTGTAAAATGTGTGCAAAAAATGAGTCATTTCGTAGAAAAAGAATAAATATAAACATATATTATAGTAAAGAATGAATCAGAACATCAATTAAACGAAAGAACAAAAAATTGGATAGACTTATAGGAGGTAATGCCATATGAAAAGATTCTTTATAGATGTTGTGATAGTTTTTATAATATTCTTTTTCTATTTAATGTATGCTGGAGAAACTACTATAATGGAAGGGATAGTTGCATCATTAGCAGCAGGATGGTTTTTCGGTTTACTTGCTGAAATGTTTGTAGCAATTATATCAGTAGTAAGAGAGACTTTTAATTCTTGACTGTAATTTTTATGAGATGAAAATATAGAAGGATTGGTCAATTGGATATGAGTATAGTTAAAACTTAAAATCCCATGTAGAACTATTAGATTCTACATGGGATTTTATAATTATATTTAAATTTAATTATGATACACACACCCATATAACTAGATTTACCTTGTGTTAATATTGTTATATTTTTAGTTAAGATACTTATAGAATTAATATTTATCAGTGAATATAATGTAATTAAAAAGATAAGAAAACTAATTAAAATTAAAGTGGACGATATAAGGGGGTAAAAGATATGAAGAAAATATCTAAAGATTTAGTGGTATCATTTATTATATTTTATTTATATTTAGTAATTACAAAATCTACAGATTCAGTAGCTAGTACGTTGATAGTTTCTATTTCTGGTGCAGCAATGTTTAGTTTATTCAGCTTAATTATAGATTCTTTAGTAAGAGGATATTGTGAAATGAAGAGAAGTGATTCAAAAGAACAAATCCATAAGAAACTACAAATAAGTTTAGTATGCAGAGATACTTTATTAGCATATTGCTTGATATATGGATTTATGACTAGAAGTTTTGGTTTAGGTTTATCAATTCCACAAATATCTGCTTACTTAGTAGCAGCAATGGCACCAACTATAGTAATAGGAATATTTATAAAAGAAATGAGATTGCCATTCTTAAAACAATACTCAGAACATGATGTAGTTGTTAAATCAATGGGTTCTCACAAAAGTGCTTAATTAAAAATATAATTTATAAAGCAGAAGATAATTAATCCTGTGTGATTTTTCACACGGGATTTTTTGATTTTAAACTATATAAATAGACTAAAATAAGCCCTAATACATGAATAATAGATAATAAATTAAAGCGATTTTTTATAAAAGATATATATAAATAAAAATTATTTATACAAGTGAAAAAATAATTTTTATTTAT
>NZ_JADPET010000023.1 GCF_015667935.1 Clostridium sp. 1001270J_160509_D11
GTGCTCCTGGTCTTGGAATATTAGCATGGATTATAGCAGGTATAATGACAATAACTGCAGGTCTTACTGCTGCAGAAATATCAGCTGCTATCCCTAAAACAGGCGGAATGATGGTATATATTGAAGAGATATACGGTAAAAAGTTAGGGTTCTTAACAGGTTGGATGCAAACAGTACTATTTTTCCCAGCTACAGCAGCTGCTATAGCAGTTATGTTTGGGCAACAAGCTGCATTACTTTTAAATAATTCTTCTTTAGTAATGCCGATGTCTATTGGAGTAATACTATTAATAGGAATATTAAATACATTCGGTTCTAAAACAAGTGGAGCTATACAAACAGTATCTACTGTATGTAAGTTAATTCCTCTTGGATTAATAATAGTATTTGGATTTATAAAAGGGAGCGGAGATAACCCAATAATGAATCCTTTAGTAGCTGAAGGAATAAGACCAATGGGTATTATAGGTCAGTTACTTGTTGCAATACTATTTGCTTACGATGGATGGATAAACGTAGGTGCTCTTGCTGGAGAAATGAAAAATCCAGGCAAAGATTTACCAAAAGCTATAATAGGTGGGTTATCTATAGTAATGGCTATTAATGTAGTTATAAACTTAGCATACTTATGGGTATTACCTGCAAGTGAATTAGCTCAATACGCTTCACCAGCATCTATAGTAGCTGAAAAAATATTTGGGCCTGTTGGTGGTAAATTAATAAATGTAGGTATATTAGTATCAGTATTTGGATGTCTAAACGGATATCTTTTAACTGGACCAAGAATACCTTACACATTAGCTAATCAAAAACTTTTACCAGCTACGTTTGGTAAATTAAATAAAAATGGAGTTCCTGCAAATGCAACTCTATTTATGGTCGTACTTTCTGTGATATATGCATTATCAGGACAATTTAACTTATTAAGTGATTTATCTATGTTTGCTATATGGGCATTCTATACATTAACATTTATAGGTGTTATAAAACTTAGAAAAACTCAACCTGATTTAAAAAGACCTTATAAGGTTCCATTCTATCCAATAATACCAATAATATCTATTTGTAGTGGTTTATTCGTTGTAATAGATCAACTATTCTTAGCTGGTATGAAAAGTTCGATGATTTCTCTAGGTGGAATTATAATAACATTAATAGGATTACCTGTGTATGCAGTTATGACTAAGAAAAAACCAGAATTAGAAGAAGAAAATAAAGCATCATAATAAAAAAGGATACTATGATTAGTATCCTTTTTTGATTTTATATTCATTTAATAATTTTATAAATTCAGGCTCTTTTTTTAAAAAGCCTATTTCATCACTATATTCAAGTTCTTTAATTATGTTATTTATAAAAATTTGTCCAAATTTATTATCGCTATAATTAGATTTTGGGTTATTATAAATATGTTTATAAAGTGGTGAGTCATTTAATGTCCAAGGATTTTTAATAGAATTGAACATAGATTTTAATGTATCTATAATCTTTTTTGTGTCTTTGGTTTCCATGGCTATTTGATAGTCGCCAACATATTTATTATAGTCCCATAAATTATATATTTCAGTTGTTTGTTTTATTTTGTTTGAATAAATTAGTGCATAATCAAATTTATTTTGTTTCAAAGTGATATCAAGCAAATTAAGTAGAGAGCTTTGGATTGAGTTAGCCATAAAAATAATTTCTTTTTCTAAAATTTCGCAAGCATCATTTAATTTATCTTGACTAATATATAAATTTGCTTGAAATTGCTTTTTATTAATTGATATATTGGGTAATTTATCAATTAACATTTGCGCACTGTCGTAATCTTTTCTCTGAATATATTTAGAGATTAATAATGAATTTATATTATTTGCAAGTTCTAAGTCATCACAGTTGCTTACACGAATAAAGAGCTTTTCAATTTCATTTTCGTATTTATCTTTATCATTTACACAATACAAAGACAAAGCACCTTGCAAGAAAGATGAAACTGAATAAATTAATTTATAGCAGTTTGGATAATCATATATTTTATCTATTGCTACTTTAAAGGCACAATCATATCCTTTTGTTTCAACAATAGTAGCTAAATCATTTGTAAAATTTCCAATCTCATAATCATTAAGCTCATCATTAAATGATAGTAGAGTATTTAAATCTACTCTTAATAACCTAGCCAAAGGGGGCAAAAGCGTAATATCTGGGTATGAGTTCCCCTTTTCCCACTTATTAACTGCTGGAGTTGTTACACCTAAATACTCAGCTACTTGCTCTTGGGTAAGGTTTAATTCTTTCCTTTTTAATTTTATAATTTCGTTTATTTTCATTTTTTTACCTCAAATTTAAAATTTGGATCCATACTTAAATAGTAGCAATTTTAATTAGTAAATACAATTGAAGTATAGTTAAGTAAAATTTAATAATTTTAACTGATAGTTAATTTTTTGATTGAATTAGTTTACATTAATAATCTAACTTTTAAAAATTATCTTATATCCATTAAATATTCTTTATACAACTTCCATGTATTATCTTCCCATTTAAATACGCTAACATTGTCGAATTTACAATCAAAATCACAAGGGATATTATTTACATATTCCCAAAGCTCGTGATATATTTTTTGAATTTTTTTCGATGAAATTGTAACATGAAAAACTTTATCTTTATAATCGTGATTTTTAAAGTGTATATAAGGAAGCTTTTCTAATTCTTCTATAAGTTTATCATGCAAAATCTTACACTCCTTGCTCATATGTACGTCCATATAGACTACCCTGTTGTCGAAGTGATTATATCCCTTTATTTTGTAATCTTGGGCTTTGTAATTTTGTGCAAAATCTTGTAAAACTTTGTCCAAATCAGAAATATCATCAGCCTCAAATGGAGCTTTTATTGTAAAGTGTGCAGGCAGTTTAGACGACTTTGCACCAAGTTTTTCAAAGACTTCTTTTCTTAAATTGTTGTTAAAATTGCCAGCAGGACCTTTAACAACGCTTACTATTACATATCTCAAAATATCATCTCCAATTATTAAAATTATCTGTAGTATATATTAAAAAATGTGTGAAATCAAGGAGAAGAAATTTTAAAATCAAAAAGATTAATTTTCTAACTTGATACATATATCAAAGTGATACATACTATAAATATAGATGAGTTTTATACATGGGGGAAAATAATGAATAATATCAAATTAGGATTTTCATGGATCGGATTAATTGTATTTTTATTGCCTATGCTTATAAATATTGTGTATGTAATTTTGCCACCGAAAAACGCACCGACGACACAACAAGAAACTAATAAAATACTAGAGATAATAGAACAATCTACAAGAATATTATATATGTTGGCGATTGTATTTTTAGTATGTAAAGAAAAAGTGGACTTTACAAGTATCTGGATGTTTGTAGGTTTAATGTTTCTTACTTTATATTATATCGTATGGTTTAGATATTTTTTAGGCGGGCGTGATATAGAATTGCTAGGTAAACCGTTTTTATTTGTACCTATGCCGCTTGCCGTTTTCCCGGTGATTTATTTTATTTGTTCAGCAATTTGGTTAAATAACTATATAGCAGTTTTATTTATGATAATCTTTGGAATCGCTCATAATATAATTTCATACAAGTCATTTTAAGAATAGAAAATAAAAAGTGAACTATATAAGTTGTATTCATATTATAAAAAGTTAAAAAGAAAGGGGAATAAATAAATGTTAAATGATAAAAAACTAAAAATAACGTCTCCATCATTTGAAAATAATTATATGATGCCCAAAAAGCATACAGGATTTGGGGAAGATATCTCACCGGCTTTTAAAATCGAAAATATGTCACATAAAGCAGTTTCAATAGCAATTATTATGGATGACTTAGATGTAGTATTTTCAAATGAGTATAATCACTGGTGCATATGGAATATTCCAAAGACAAATGAGATAGCAGAAAATATCCCATATGGAAAAACTGTGCCTATATTGGGAAATGCAGTGCAAGGTGTCGGATATGGAAAAAATAGATATAGGAGGCCGAAACAGCCTATATTTATAAGAAATATTCATAGATATATTTTTAGGATTTTTATACTTGATACATTTATAGACTTAGACTCCAATTCGAATAAAGATGATTTGATGAAGGCTATGAGTGGGCATATTTTACAAGAAGGAAGTATTACAGGGAAATATAAAAGATAGACAATAAAAAGATATAGGACTATTTATAATATTTAAATTATCATATTTAAAGTCCTATATCTTTTTCATTTATATCTAATATTTTATATACAAATATACATAATAATAACTATTAAAAAACTATCTAACTGGAGTATAATCTAATTTTGACTCTTCATCAGTTCTCTCAATCTTAAAAATAACAGGTCTTATTCCATCATTACAAGAGCAGATTGCGACACCTTCTTTATCGATCCAATCTATATAATAGAAAATATCACATCCATGAGATAGTGCAAATACATATTGATACATAGCCTTCCACGCTTCATCACATAAGCCCTATGGTTTTGCATAATCTCCATAAAAACCATCTCCTACTTTATGCATTGGACATTTGCCAAGGTTTTTACACCCGTATTCTTTTGCTAAATCTTCATGAAATGTTGTTTTTAAAACTTCTATCTTACATTTTTTCATACTTAAAATCCTCATTATGGTTTTAGTTGAATTAATTATACTAATTGTTTTATATTATGTAAGTATGTACTTTTTTGTAAGGTACTAACCTAATTGTAAGTATAGAGGTGATAAAAATGAGTATGGAAGAATTTACAGATAAGGATTTAAAAGATATTAAAGGTGTGAGATATCAAAATAATATCGACGGAAGTTGGATTAGTGAAAAAATTATAGATAAAGATGGAAAAGATATTACAGATAGAGTAAGAGAAGCTGAAGATTTCTTGCTAAAAAATAGCTTTTAATTAGATTTTTATATGGTCATCTCAAATAAACTTAAATTAAAATTCCTAAGTTGAAGATAGTTTATTTGAGATGACCATGTTATTTATTTGATATATTTAATTATACATACCATGTTGATGCATATAGTCGTAAATCTTTTTGCCGTGTCCTTGTTCTTCTGTTTGAATATGATTTAATACCTTTCTTATGTTTTCATCTCTAAATTCAAAAATAGATGTATTATATGTAGCTGAAACGTATTTTTCCATTGATAGACCGTCTTCACATAGCAATTTGTCGGTTTCGTTGTAATTTGCCTGCATATTTATTGGTGTTTGGCTTTGTAGATTGCCTAAATTAAATTGTGACTGAGTATTTTGTTGAGTTTGTTGTCCTTGTTTACTTTGATTTTGTTCTACATTAGGTACAGTTCCGCTCAAAATTTGGTTTATTGTATCTAAGTGTTCTTGCTCTTTTGATGCTAGTGAGCTAAATAAGTTTTTAAGTTCTGGACAAGAAGCTTTTTCGGAATGTTCTTTGTATTTTGCGACACATAGGGCTTCTTGAGTTTTTGCGTCTTCTAAAAGATATCTTTCTTTTGTATCTAAATTTACCATTTTATCACCTCAATAGTATTTTGTATAAAATTATTAAAAATATTCATATAAACTTGTATTTTTTAACAAATAAAAGAATTTATAATGTCACTTTTTGGCGATATTTTTTATAAGATATTAATAAGAAGTATTATACCTTGTGTTAAATTTTAAAAAGAAAGAGTAAGTGTTTGATAAAATATTAACTAATTTGAAAGGTATATTAAGAAGGTGATAAAATGCCAACAAAAGTGTGGGGGATTGATGTAAGTAAGTACAATCACCCGATAGACTGGAAAAAGGTTAAAGATGCAGGTGTTAAATTTGCAATTTTGAGAATTGGTTTTGCAAGCACATCAAACAGAAATAATCTAAATTTAGACTCATATTTTGAAGAATTTTATAAAGGAGCAAAAGCAGTAAATATGCCAGTTGGTGGCTATTTTTACTCAAGATGTAACAGTGTAAGCACTGCTAAAAAAGAAGCAGAGTTTATATTAAATGCTATAAAAGGCAAACAATTTGAATACCCAATTTGGCTTGATGTAGAAGATCAAAAAACTCTACAATCAGTGAGCAGAGCAAATATGACAAAGGCAGTTGTAACTTGTTTAGAAGAGATACAAAATGCGGGATACTATGTAGGTATATATTCAGGTAAATATATATTAAGAGACAATTTAATAGACAGTGAATTGAAAAATTACGCCCACTGGATAGCTCAGTATGCTTCACGCACAACTTATACAACTTATAAGATAGCAATGTGGCAATTTGGAGGCGAAGTAAACTACTTGACAAACAAGAAAGTACCAGGAGTAAGTTCTAATGCAGTTGACCAAAACTACTGCTATAAAGACTATCCAACGATAATTAAAAAATTAGGTCTAAATGGATTTAAATCTAGTGATAATGAAAAAACTGAGGACACTTCAAAAAACAAATCAAAAATAAATAAAATAACAACTAATTATATAAAAGTTAAAATACCATTTTATCTCAAAACTTTGACAAAAGTAAATATTAGAAAATTACCTAGCATGGACTCTGCAATAATATATACAGCTCCGAGAGCTGGTATACAATATCGTATAACAAGTATTTCGTCAAATGGTAAATGGGGCTATGTACCATATAGAAAAGGATGGATTACATTAAATAAAAAGTACGTACAAAAAGTCTAGATAATTAAAAACTTATGAGCAAGCTAGAAGGTGATAAAACCTTCTAGCTTATTATTTTACTTATATAAAGCTTAGCCTTAAAAAAATAAACGTCACCTTTAAAGTATTTTGATAAGATGAATATTTGATGGAGTTTGTTATATAGATGGATTCAAAGTAGATTACTGTGAATATAATAGATTTATATAATAGATTAGTTATTTGTTCCGAGTTACGGTCAGTTTGGTTCTGACTGTGGTCAGTTTAGTGTTGTTTTTGATGAAAAAGCTGTTACTTTAGAGTAGACCCCTGTTGATTTTTTGACGACATATGTATTCAAAAACAACATGGGTCTACTCTAAAGCAAAGGGTGTTGACTCTAAATACGAATGAGTCTACTTTAAAGCAAAGGGTGTTGACTCTAAATACGAATGAGTCTACTTTAAAGCAAAGGGTATTGTCTCTAAAACAAAAGGATATAGTTTAAATTAGATATATTCCATATCCTGATTAGAATTAATATCATCAAAATTATTATTGCTAGAGGCAGTTTCAAATCTGTAAAGCTCACCAAAATTATCACCTAGAGTATAATAAGAATACTTCCCACCACAGCAGACAGTTTTCTTCTTTAATATATCTAAGTCACAAATATGTCTAAGTCTTTTATAAACAGCGTCCTTTTTTATGTAAAGAAGTGGCATATCATCCACTATACCTTGATAAGAAACCCAGTAATACCTCTCACCATCAAGAGTCATAGTACGCATACGACCAGACTCCATAAAATCCACAATCCATCTAAGTATATATAAATCCGTCGTATCAAGTCCAAATTCCAAAGCAGCCTGTTGAGAAAATCCACACATAGTAAATTTCATAATAATCAACCCCTTGTATGTAAATTTAGAGAACGTAGAAATGTTTTATTGGATATGTATTTGATTTGTTCGTTTAGTTAATTATTCTCTTAATTAATTATATCTTATAATGGTTGAAAAATCTTAGAAAAAGGGATTTTATATATCTAATTTTAATAGGTTTATTTGATGTATCATTAGTAGGTGGAGAAAGTTATTTACAGAACAAATTTCAAACTTCCTATTTTACTTCATACAAGCCCTTATAAACTCAACAGGAACATCCATACGCCCTGCAACCTCATCAGGCGTCATACCGCTATCCCAAAAACGCCTACAAATCACTTTTATATTTTCGCCTACCTCAATAATATGCTTATCTATAAAGCTATCAAAATCATCTTCTTCAAAGTAGATTTCAAAGTTATTGCTACCAAAGGAAATTTCGTCTGTACCTATAAAGTCTTTATACGTTTCAAGTGTTTGTAAACTCAATCCACCGGTTAAAGTTTTGTTTGCTCCAACTTCATTTTCTCATATTTTTCATTTATATTATAATGGTAGCATAGTATTTGAAAGGTTTAAAATAAAGTGTTTATGTTAAAGCTATAAATTATTTAAAATAAAATTCAAAAAATATCAAATTGATATTGAAATTTCCACCAATATGTCTTATCATTATACCTATAGGGGGTATTTTTAAATCCCTAAAACATCTTAAAACATATATTAACAAAATATAAAAGAGATGTTTAAAACGCGCAAATTTTGTAAACAATAAAAATAAGGAGGATTATCTCATGAGCAATGTAGTAAAAGAGACATACAAAGTTGAAGGCATGACATGCGCATCTTGTGCCAATGCTGCTGAAAGAGCTGTTAGAAAGCTCGATGGTGTTGTAAAGCAAAATGTAAATCTAGCTACAGAAAAATTAACTGTAGAATTTGAAGATGATAAAGTCGACTATGATCAACTAGAAAAGGCGATTAGTAAGGCTGGGTATAAATTAATTAAAGAGGAAGAAAACATAAAGAAAATAGAGATGAAAGTCGGTGGCATGACTTGTGCTGCTTGTGCTAAGGCTGTAGAAAGAGTTACAAAGAAGCTTGATGGAGTTAAGGAATCTAACGTAAATATAGCTACTGAAAAGGCTGTCATTTCATATGATGAAAACAAAGTAAGTCTTGATGATATTAATCACGCTATTATAAAGGCTGGTTATGAACCTATTGAAGAATCTAATATCAAAAAAATCGAGCTTACTATTCATGGTATGACTTGTGCATCTTGTTCAAAAGCTGTAGAAAGAGTGACTAAAAAACTAGACGGTGTTGAGGATTCTAGTGTAAATCTTGCTACAGAAAAGGCGACTATTACTTATGATCCTACAAAAGTTAGACTTTCTCAAATCACAAAAGCTATTGAAAAAGCTGGATATGAGCCTATAACTGAAGAAAATAGAGAAAGTGTAGATGAAGACCAAAAAAGAAAAGATAAAGAAAGAGACACTTTATTTAGAAAGTTTATAGTTGCAATTTGTTTTGCAATACCACTATTTTATATAGCTATGGGACCTATGGTACCAAAGCCATTTGGACCTTGGCCAGTACCAAACATAATAAGTCCAGAGACACATATTATAAATTATGCACTTATACAAATTGTATTAGTTCTACCTATTATGCTTGTTGGTTATAAATTCTATATAAACGGATTTAAATCACTATTCCATGGAAGTCCCAATATGGACACATTAGTTGCAATCGGTACATCATCAGCATTTATATACAGTTTATATACTACTATAAACTTAATAAGAAATGCAGGTGTATCAATGGAGATGCATGTGTCTCATCACCACCAACTTTATTTTGAAAGTGCTGGTATAATAATTGCATTAATTCTTCTTGGTAAGTTTTTAGAATCTCGCTCAAAAGGTAAAACTTCTGAGGCTATTAAAAAACTTATGGGTCTACAACCTAAAACTGCGATAATTATGGTAGATGATAAAGAAGTTGAGGTTTCTATTGATGAAGTTTTAGTTGGAGATATTGTAGTTGTTAAACCTGGTGAAAAAATACCTGTAGATGGTAAAATCGTATTTGGACATACATCAATAGACGAGTCAATGCTTACTGGAGAGAGTATGCCTGTTGAAAAGACTGTTGGTGATAGCGTTACTGGTGCTAGTATAAACAAAAACGGTCTTATAAGATTTGAAGCTACTAAAGTAGGTAAAGATACTGTTCTTGCTCAAATTATAAAACTTGTTGAAGATGCTCAAGGGACAAAAGCCCCTATAGCAAAACTTGCAGATACTGTAGCAGGGTATTTTGTACCTGCTGTTATAACAATTGCTGTTGTAGCTGCATTACTTTGGGCTATTATAGGTAAAGAAAATACTACTTTTGTGCTTACAATATTTATATCTGTATTAGTAATAGCGTGTCCTTGTGCGTTAGGTCTTGCGACACCAACTGCGATTATGGTTGGTACTGGTAAGGGTGCCGAAAATGGAATCCTTATAAAAAGTAGTGTTGCATTAGAGCTTGCACATAAAGTAGACACAGTAATATTCGATAAAACTGGTACAATTACTGAAGGGAAGCCAAAGGTTACTGAGATTATAACTTATGGAAATTACGAAGAAGATTATATACTTAAATTAGCGGCATCAGCAGAAAAAGGATCTGAACATCCACTTGGTGAGGCTATTGTTAGATATGCAGAAGAAAAAAATATGAATTTAATTAATGTAGAAAAATTCAACTCAGTTACAGGAAAAGGTATAAATGCAGTAATAGATAATAAAAAAATCAACCTTGGTAATGTAAAAATGATGGAGGATTTAAATATATCTTTAGATATAGTTGAAAATAAATACGATGAATTAGCTAAACAAGGTAAAACACCTATGTTTATATCAATTGAAAATGAACTTGCTGGAATTATTGCAGTTGCAGACGTTGTAAAAGAAAGCAGTAAAAGAGCTGTAGAACTTTTACACAACTTAGGTATAAAAGTAGCTATGGTTACTGGTGACAACAAAAACACTGCACAAGCTATTGCCTCTCAAGTTGGTATAGATATAGTTTTAGCAGAAGTTCTTCCAGAAGATAAATCAAATGAAGTTAAAAAATTACAAGCTGAAGGAAAATTTGTGGCTATGGTTGGAGACGGTATAAACGACGCTCCTGCTCTTGCAGCAGCAGATATCGGTATAGCAATAGGTAGTGGTACTGATGTTGCTATTGAATCGGCTGATATTGTTTTAATGAAAAATGACTTAATGGATGTTCCAACAGCCATAAAACTTAGTAAAGATACGATCAGAAATATAAAACAAAACTTATTCTGGGCATTTGGATACAATACAATCGGAATTCCAGTTGCAGCAGGTGTTTTATATATCTTTGGAGGTCCACTTCTAAATCCAATGATAGCAGCGGCTGCTATGAGTTTAAGTTCTGTGTCTGTAGTATCTAATGCATTAAGACTTAGAAAGTTTAAACCATATAATTAAATATTTAATTAAAAAAATAGATTAATAAATAAATTAAACTATTTTATAAAGAATATTATCAATTTAAAATAAAAATTAGTGAATATTATTAAGATATAGGTTATTTAGTGTAAATTATACTAATTTCCTATATCTTTTTTAATTCTAAGGAAATTATATATTATCTGGTTTGTGGATAATACATAATTTCCAACCTATTAAATTTTAAGCAACGGAATCTCCGATTTGTTGGCGCCATGAACGAAGTGAATTTTAAGCAACGGAATCTCCGATTCGTTGGCGCCATGAACGAAGTGAATTTTATATATAATAAACAATATTAAATTGTATAGATTTGGTTGTATTTATTTTTGATTTTATATTTAAATATAATATATTAAAAAAATGTTTAGAAAAAAGGGCTTTTTTATTATATTTTTGGTATAATATAATGTACTAAAAACACAATAAAACAGTCAAAAAGAATTAAATAATTAAATTTTTAGAAATGATATTGTGTTATAATACTTTTAAAGGTAAATTTTAGTGAATATTTTATAATTTGTTAGGATAGTTATGGTTTGGTATTTAGAGTAGATTAATAATAAATTAGTCTTTTTGAAAATTTTAGGAGGTTGAAGATGGAAGCATATATATTAATAGTGCAAGAAGATTTTACAAGTCAACAATTATTAAAACAATTTTTGACCTCTAATGGTTATAATGTAGATTGTGCAGATGATGGTTTGGAAGGAATTCATATGTATAAAGAAAATGATTATGATTTAATTATTTTAGGTGTGAATCTTCCTAATTTAGATGGATTTTCTGTATGCACAATGATAAGAAGAGAATCTCAAATTCCTATTATATTTGTAACCAGAGCTAATACTGAAGAAGATCAAATTAGAGGGTTTGAATTGTTATGTGATGATTATATAACTAAGCCGTTTTCATATAAATTATTGTTAAAAAGAGTAGAAGCCGTTTTAAGAAGAGCGAAAATAGAACAAAAAGAATCATACATAGAATTTGAAAAGATTAAACTTAACTTAAAGACATATTCTGTTGAAATAGATGATGAATCAGTAGATTTAACATTAAAAGAATTTAAAATCTTAAAATCTTTAATTCAAAATTACCCGCAAGTTGTTACAAGAGAAAAATTATTAGATAGTATCTGGGGATACGATTATTTTGGAGATACTAGAATAGTGGATGCTCATATAAAAAATATAAGGAAAAAAATTAAATTGCCTTATATAAAAACAGTAAAAGGAATAGGATATACTCTTAAAAAAGATATTTAAATTTTATTAATCCTTATAAATATTTTATATTTTTTTTGGAAAAATAATAATATGAATAAGGAGGTAAATAAAATGACAAGTATAAAAAAACATATGGAAAATATGAAAGATGATGTAAAAGAGGGTATGCAAAAAGTCGGACATAGTATAAAAAATACGGCAAAAGATTTAAAACACGAAGCAAAAGGAGTGATTAACAACCTAGAAAGCAAAAAAGATGAAATGGTAGATGAATATAGAGAAGATGAATACCACAGAAAATTGAAAAAAGACATAGATAAAGAACTGAAAGATGAGGGGTTTAGAGGTAACTCTTTTAAATAAAATTTAATCCAATAATAGATTAGGTATTTAATTATTTTATGCAATTTTAAATATCATAAAAATAAAAATTTACAAAATGAAAACTATGAACTGAATTTGGATCAGTTCATAGTTTTTTTACTTCTAAGGAAATTATATATTATCTGATTTGTGGATAATGTATAATTTCCAACCTATTAACTA
This sequence comes from Clostridium sp. 1001270J_160509_D11, assembly GCF_015667935.1. Lineage (GTDB taxonomy): Bacteria > Bacillota > Clostridia > Peptostreptococcales > Peptostreptococcaceae > Intestinibacter. Next base: position 12,852 of record NZ_JADPET010000023.1, read on the forward strand.
AAGCAACGGACGCAGTCGTTGGTGCAATGAGCGAAGCAATTTTTAAGCAACGGACGCAGTCGTTGGCGCCATGAGCGAAGCGATTTTTAAGCAACGGAATCTCCGATTCGTTGGCGCCATGAGCGAAGCGATTTTTAAGCAACGGAATCTCCGATTTGTTGGCGCTATGAGCGAAGCGATTTTTTATGCAATAAAATAGTAAAGTTAACAATATATAATTGTATCGATACAAATTCCTAAATGTATATAGTTTGTATTGGGATTATACAATACATTTAAAAATTGTATTATAATCTAAATATAATTTTTTAGGAGGTAAGATTGTGGAAACAACAAAAACAAATAAGAATGTATCGATAAAAACAAGAAATTTAGTGACATCAGCATTATTAGCAGCAATAATATGTTTAGTTACAGGACATATACTACATATACCTACAGTAAATGGTGGATATGCACATATAGGAGATTCAATAATATATTTAAGTGCAGCAATTCTTCCACTACCTTACGCTATGGTTTGTAGTGCAATTGGCGCAGGTCTTGCAGATTTAACATCAGGTGCTTTTATATGGGTAGTACCTACATTAATGATAAAACCAATTATAGTTTTACTTTTTTCAAGTAAAAGCGACAAAATACTTACTACAAGAAATATAGTAGCTGCATTTTTAGCAGGTATAATAGGAACAGTACTTTATATGTTTGTACAAGGTTTAATGTTTGGAAATATGGCAGTAGCATTTGCGATAACTGCAGTTGGAATGATTCAACCAATAGGAAGTTTTATAGTATTTATAATCTTAGGAATAGTTTTAGACAAAATCAACTTTAAACAATTTTTTGATAGATAAAGATAATAAAGTATAAAAAAGGTGTATAATAAATTTATACAGTATAAAACTAAATTTTAAAATAGTAGATAGAGGGAGAGTATTATGACATTATTATATCCAATCGGAAATAGCTTATATGTAAATATAACAAATCTATGTTGTTGTAAATGTGTGTTTTGTGTAAGAGACATCACAGACAGCGTAGGAGGAAGTGATAGCCTTTGGTTAGATCATGAACCGACTATTGATGAGTTAAAAGCTGAGCTTGAAAAATTCAATTTAGACGAGTATGAAGAAGTTGTATTTTGTGGATATGGCGAACCACTTATGAGAATAAATGAGGTTGTAGAATTTGCAAATTACATAAAAACTAAGAAAAATATAAAAATAAGAGTAAATACAAATGGTCTTGCTGATTTAATTCACAAGAAAAAAACAGCAGTGCTTCTTAAAGATGCAATAGATGCAGTATCGATAAGTTTAAATGCACCAAATGAAGAAGTTTACTTAGAAGTTGCAAAACCAGCTTTTGGAATAAAATCATTTGATGCAATGCTTAGCTTTGCAAAAGACTGCAAAACTTGTATAAAAGAAGTATGTTTTTCAGTAGTTGATGAAATAACAGATGAAGAAATAAGACAATCACAAGAACTAGCTGACTCACTTGATATACCACTTAGAGTTAGAGTAAAAAATGGATAAAACAAATTATTTAAATGAAAATAGGGACTATAGTCCCTATTTTTTATGTTTATAAAAATTTTCAATAAGCATTAATAAATAAGCAATAATAAATAGGGAACAATAGATATCATATACAAAAGTATAGGTTTATTTAAGTCAAAAATACGAAATATATCCGAATGAAAAATAAAAATATATTAATTTTATTTGTCTTATTGACTTTTTTTATTAAATAATTTAAAATAATATTCGTAAATACGACTGACGAAAATTAACATCATAGGAGGTATCATTTTATGAACCAAAATGGAACATTCATGCAGAAGTTGTTTCCAATATTAACGAATAAAGAGATTGACAAGAAAACAGAGATGATGGCAGGGTTAACTACATTTTTAACAATGGCATACATAATAGCTGTCAATCCAAGTATATTATCAGAAACTGGGATGCCAGCTGGGGCTCTTGTAACATCTACTTGTCTAGGTGCTGCGATAGGGTGTTTTTTAATGGCTATATTAGCAAACATGCCGTTTGCACTTGCATCAGGTATGGGTCTTAATGCTTATTTTGCTTATACTGTAGTAATTGGTATGGGTGTAAGTTGGCACATAGCTTTAACAGCAGTATTTGTTGAAGGTATAATATTTATAATTTTATCATTATTTAAAGTTCGTGAAGCTGTAGTTAATGCTATACCTAAAAACTTAAAAATAGCAGTTTCAGGTGGTATAGGATTATTTATAGCTTTTATAGGATTAATAAATTGTGGTTTAGTAGTAAACAACGACTCAACATTAATAGAAATGGGTGAGTTTAATGTAGCGATTATAATAACTTGTATAGGTTTTATTGTTACAGCAGTTTTAAGTAAGAAAAATGTAAAGGGATCTATATTAATAGGTATAGTAATTTCTTCATTACTTGCTTGGGGATTTGCATTAATAAACCCAGAAGCAGCGGCTGCTTTAAAAATATATTTACCAAATGGAGTATTTAAATTTGAATCACCAGCTCCAATAATAAATAAATTAGACTTCAGCTATATAACTAATCCAGAAACTGCATTTAACTTTATAACTATATTATGTACATTCTTATTTGTAGATTTCTTTGATACTGTAGGTACTGTAGTTGGGGTTGCTTCAAAAGCAAATATGGTTGATGAAGATGGAAAAGTTAAAAATGTAGGTAGAGCTTTACTTGCAGATGCTTTTGCTACTACTATAGGTGCTTGGTTAGGTGTTACTACTGTAACAACATTTGTTGAAAGTTCTACAGGTGTTTTAGAAGGAGGAAGAACTGGATATACTGCTTTAACTGCAGGTGTATTATTCTTAATTGCTATGTTCTTCTCGCCAATATTTATAGCTATACCTTCTTGTGCTACAGCTCCAGCATTAATTTATGTTGGATACTTAATGCTAAGTGAAGTTAAGCATATAGAATTTGATAATATAACTGAAGGTGTTCCTGCATTTATAACAATAGCTGGAATGGCTTTAACTTACTCAATAGGTGATGGTTTAACATTAGGTGTATTATCTTATGTATTTATAAATTTATTATACAATTTAATAGCTAAAAAAGAAGAAAGAAAACATGTATCAGGTGTTATGATAACTTTAGCTATTTTATTTATACTAAAATTATGGTTTATGTAGTATAATAATACTAGAGCTTCTAGTATAATAGTATAAAAATAAGTGGTGCTTTTATACCAGTAGATAATTACTGTATGGAAGCGCCATTTTTATGTTATAATCTATTAGGAGATTTATAATATATGAAATTAAACTAGAAAAATTGGTAATAATTAAATATATAAAATTTTATATAGGTAAAGGAGAATTCATGAGAGAAGTAGAATTATTAGCTCCTGCTGGTGATTTAGAAAAATTAAAAATAGCTTTTATCTATGGTGCCGATGCCGTTTATATAGGTGGAGAAATATTTGGTATGCGTTCTGCTGCTAAGAATTTCTCAAAAGAGGACATGATAGAAGGTGTAGAATTTGCACACAGCATGGGTAAAAAAGTATTTGTAACAGTTAATATAATCCCTAGAAGCGAGGATTTAATTAGTTTAGCTGATTATATAAAAGAATTAGATGAAATAGGTGTCGACGCTGTTATAGTAAGTGACGCCGGTGTATTTAACATAGTAAAAAAAGCAGCTCCAAATATGGAAATACACATAAGTACTCAAGCGAGTACATCAAATTACGTAGCTGCAAACTTCTGGTACAATCAAGGTGCTAAAAGAATAGTAACTGCAAGGGAGATGTCTTTTGCAGAAACTAAAGAACTTAGAGAAAACACTCCAGAAGATATGGATATAGAATCATTTATACACGGAGCTATGTGTATGAGTTATTCTGGAAAATGCGTAATAAGTAACTACACTACAGGAAGAGATGCCAATAAAGGTTCTTGTGCGCAATCTTGTAGATGGAAATACAACTTAGTTGAAGAAAAAGACGGACAATATGAAAATGTATTAGACAATGAAGATTATCAATTCTTCTTCAATACAAAAGATTTATGCATGATTGAATATATACCAGAGATATTTGAAAGTGGTATAACAAGTTTAAAAATAGAAGGTCGTATGAAAACAGCTTACTATGTTGCTACAACTGTAAGAGCTTATAGAATGGCGATTGATGCTTATTATAAAGATCCAGAAAACTGGAAGTTCGATCCAATGTGGTTAGACGAACTTAAAAAAGGAAGTCACAGAGATTTCTCAACAGGATTTTTCCTAGATAGACCAGGTAAAAATTCAAACAACTACGAATCAGCTTCATATATAAGAAATTACGACTTTATAGGAATTGTAAGAGATGTTCTTGATGATGGATATATAATCGTAGAACAAAGAAATAAAATGTCTGTAAATGACGATATAGAAGTAATAGGGCCTTATAAAGAAACTATGTTTACAACTATTTTAGAAATGTACAACGAAGATGGAGAGCCAATAGAATCAGCTCCACATGCTAGACAAATAGTTAAGATGAAATTAGGAATTGAAGTTGATAAAAATTATATACTTAGAAAACCTATAATTAAGGGTTAGGGAGGCAAAATATGTTATTAGGAAGAAATAGTAAATGCTGGTGTGGCAGTGGCGAAAAATATAAAAAATGCCATATGGAATTTGATGAAAAATTAAAAGAATACGCTAAAGCTGGTTACCAAGTTCCTACTAGAGATATGATAAAAAATGAAGAACAAATTGCAAAGATAAAAGAAAGTGCTAAAATAAATACGGCAGTACTTGACGAAGTTGCAAAAAACATAAAAGCGGGAATGACTACAGATGAAATAAACACAATAGTTCACGATTTTACTGTTAAACATGGTGCAATACCTGCTCCACTTGGATACAGCGGATTCCCTAAAAGTGTTTGTACATCAATAAACGACCAAATATGCCACGGTATACCATCAGAAAATGATGTACTTAAAGAAGGAGATATAGTAAACGTAGACGTATCGACAATATTAGACGGATACTATTCAGATGCATCTAGAATGTTTATGATAGGCGAAGTTAGCGAAGAAGCAAAAAGACTTGTTGAAGTAACTAAAGAGTGTATGGAAATGGCTATAGCAAAAGTTAAACCTTGGACACCACTTGGAGTAATTGGAGCGACTATACAAGAACATGCTCACAAAAACGGCTACACAGTAGTTAGAGATTTCGGAGGTCATGGTATAGGTCTTGAGTTCCACGAAGATCCATTTGTATTCCACTATGGAAATGCAGACGAAGGAGTTCTTATGGTGCCAGGAATGATGTTTACTATAGAACCGATGATAAACCAAGGTGGATATGAACTTTATATAGACCAAGATAACGAATGGACATCTTATACAGAAGATGGTAAATTATCTGCTCAATGGGAAAACATGATATTAGTAACAGAAGACGGTTGCGAAATATTAACTTACTAATAATTTGTAAATAAAATAATTTATTAATAAATACAAAGTAATAAAAATATTTTATTTATATATAAAAGTTGTTAATAAATACAAATTAGTAACAAATCAAATGTTTTTAAATAAAAAACTCAGTAAAATGGAATTTTACTGGGTTTTTTATTATATTTAAGATAGATTTTAATCTATATTTTGGTATACTAGTAATATAAAGTTAAAATATAATTAAATAGAGGGGGGATTTTATATGTTTACAGTAGGAATTGTAATGATAGTTCTGGGGATAATTGGATTAATAGTATCGATAATTTTAATTATAACAGGGAAAAAAGAAGTAGTATATTATAATAGTGAGTATTTATTTGGAAATCAAGATGTAAATACATCAAATACCCAAAGGAAAACAAATACACAAAGAGTGTGTCCAAATTGTGGTCAAGTAATAGAGGAAGATGCTCTATTTTGTATTAAATGTGGCTATAAGCTATATTAAATTTAATAAGTTAGGGAGATTGATTAATTATGAAAATTTGTAAAAATTGTGGAAGTACAAATTCAAATGATTTGTACTATTGTAAAAATTGTGGAACGAGTTTAGGAGAGCCAATAAGGGAGCCTAAAAACAACAATTTAAAAATAGCGATACCATTACTAATTGCGAGTATTGTGTTGATAATAGGTGGAGTAGTGTTTTTAAGTCAAGATGGATTTAACTTTGGAAAAAATGATACAGCGTCTTTAGAACAGCAAGTAAATTCAGGCTCTGTTTCAAATAGTAATAATGATGAGTATAATACCAATAACGATGTTAACAGAGATAATGATAGTTATGCCAATAATGATATAAATGACTCAAGCAGTTATAGTAGTGACTATATTATTCCAGATAGCAACACAAGATACTTATCTAGAAGTGAACTTATGGGATATAGCAAAGAACAATTGGCATATATAAGAAATGAAATATTTGCAAGACATGGATATGTATTTGAAAAAGCAAAATACAGAAATTACTTCTTATCAAAACCTTGGTATACACCAGACTACAGTTTTAATTATGAATATGATTTAAATAGAGTCGAAAAGGCAAATGTCGATTTGATAAAAGAGTTAGAAAGATAACTTTTAGGTAATAATTCCCATGGTATGTAAAAATGAATAAAAACAAGATAAATGTGGTAAAATAAAAAGAAAATCTATCGGAGGGAAAAATGAAGTCAAAAGTAGGAATTATCGGTACCGGAATGGTTGGAATGAGTTATGCATACTCAATGGTAAACCAAGGTACATGTGAAGAGCTAGTCTTAATAGACATAAATAAAGAAAAAACAGAAGGTGAAGCGATAGACTTAAATCACGGTCTTAGTTTTGCTCCACGTAAAATGAAAATATATTCTGGAGATTACAGCGATTTATCAGACGCATCATTAGTTTGTATAACAGCAGGGCCTCCACCACTAGAAGGCGAAACAAGACTAGATACAATACATAAAAGTATAGCAGTAATGAAAAATATAATATCTAGTTTAAAACAATCAGAATTTAAAGGAATCATATTAATAGCTACAAATCCAGTAGATATTATGACTTATGCAGCATGGAAACTATCAGGTTTTGACAAATCAAGAGTAATCGGTTCAGGAACTACTCTAGATACAGCAAGACTTAGATCAGCACTTAGCGAAAAACTAAACGTAAACGAAAAAAACATACACGCTTACGTAATAGGAGAACACGGAGATTCACAATTTGTTCCTTGGAGTTATGCGCTTTGTGGTCCAAAACCAATATACCACTTTGCAGCCAAAAACAGAGGTATAACTTTTGATGATCTTACTGAAATTGAAGATGAAGTCAGAAATATCGCATATAAAATAATAAAAGCAAAAAGAGCGACTTACTATGGAATCGGTATGTCACTTGCAAGAATAACTAAAGCTGTACTAGACAACGAAAACAGTATACTTAGTGTATCTTCATATTTAGATGGAGAATACGGCCATGACGATGTATATATATCAGTACCAAGTGTTATAAATGAAAATGGGGTAAGAGAAGTTGTAGAACTTAGCTTAGACAAAGACGACAAGGCAAAATTCGATAGTTCGGTTAAAATAATGAAAGAAAATATAGCGAAACTTGATTTATAAAAAATAATTTATAAGTTTATAATAAGAAGCTTAGTTTAAAAAGTGTTACAAATATATTCTATTTAATGTATTTGTAGCACTTTTTATATTTATTAGATTTATAAGATAAGTAGCACTAATTTTTATTTAAAAATATTAATTCCCAGTAGGAAATAGTATTAAAAATTATAACGAAGCTAAGACTACATGATGTAACCCCTAATATAAAAATAAAGAATACATAAAATAAAAAATAATTGCAAAACCAAAAAATTAATAATATGGAAAAATATAAGTTGATAATGATTTTGTCAATTAGTTGATAATTAATATCAATGGTGATATAATAAAAATAAAGTGATAATGATTATCAATAAGGAGATTATTAATATGAGCATGAACAATAAATGTATAAACGATTGTGATAACGGAAGTTGTGGTAGTAAAAGTTGTGAAAATAAAACAAATTCATCATATATAAAAAGAATTATAAGATTGATTGGCCCTGTAATATTAGGGTCTAAGCCAGCTGAGATAGTAAATATACCAGGAGGGGCTGAAGATAAGGAGAGAAAATTAAAAGAGATAAAAGAGTTTTTTGAAGGATGCAAAAAGGTAAAATATGAAATTATAAACGTAAGTGATAACAGCAAAAGAGTACTGTTTATAAATGAAAAATCTATGAATAGATGCTTAAATGACAAAAAATGTAGAAACTTTTTAAGATTTTTAGGATATGCTAAAGAATACACTTTTGAAGATTATATGAAAGAGCTTGTGCTTAGATTAGAATCAGAAGAATTCCCACACGAAATAGGGATTTTCCTTGGATATCCGTTAAAAGATGTACTTGGATTTATGGGATATGGTAGAAAAGAATTTGTAGAAGTTTGTAGTTGGAGAATCTACGGGGATAAAGAACCTTCTTACAAAGTATACAATAGCTTTATGAGAGATAAAATGAAGATGCATGATCTTGTTGAAAAAATGTCTGTTAGCGAGTTAAAGGCTGTTATATAGGGAGAAATTATGAAATCATCAGGGGTAAATTTAAAAGACTCATTATGAAAACTAGCAAATAGACTATATTTGCTAGTTTTTTATATAATAAAAAATAATAATTATATGGATAAAAAATAAAAGGAAATTTGGATATTCATGTAGAATTTATAACAATTAATGATGAGAAAAGGGGGTAATGCGATGGATTCAGTAGCTGTAGATTATGAGTTACAAACTACATTACAAAAGCTAGAAAAAAATGAGTTGTTGGATTATGTTTCAGGGGTTATTCAACAACACTATTTAACTAAAAAGAATAAATACTTGCCTATTGAAGTTGAAGATGCATACAAAATAAAACAAATATTAAAAACTTGTCAACTTGAAGAAGAAATAGTTTTAAATGAAAAGCAATCTGTAAAACTTTTAGGAGAAATTGCAGAAGTTGGAGAAGAGGGGTATTGTTGTTCGCTTATCACTGGTAAAAATAACAATGTGTGTTTAATTCCTAATTGTGATAGTCCATTAGTATTAGGAGTATCTAATTTAAATCTAAAAAGCAGAATAAAATCTGCGTGCATTTATATGCAGAGATGGGGAAGTGTTTTAGAATTTGTCGACTTATCTGATTGTATAGAAGATAATGAAACAATATACATAGTAAATAAAATATCAAAAATAGGACAAGATGGTTATATATATAGATTATATAGAAATATAGAAAATAACAAAGACATACTTGAAAGAAAGAAACGATTGATAACAGAATTTGATGGTAAAATAATAAATTATTTAAATGAAGAATGGATTGTTATAAATGAAATAAAAAAACAAGATTTATATAATAAAGAAAAGGCAACTACTATACTTCATGATTTTATCCAGGATTTTATAAGATATGTATTCACGATAGATTCAATTGTAAAAAAATACTAATTTTAACTTTTAAAGGCACAATTAAAAAATAGTTATAATATGGTATAATATCTATTTGTAACTACAAAGGGAGGTATTATATCATGAAACATAATTACAAAAGTATTTTAGTAGAATACATAGGACTAATCACAGCATGTATAATAATGTCTGTAGGGCTGAATATGTTTTTAGTACCACACACTATTGCACCAGGGGGGCTTAGTGGTTTATCTGTTGTAATATCAAAACTTACTGGATTTTCAGTATCTAATATTTTATTTACAATAAGTACACCACTTTTACTTTTCTCTGTAAAAATTTTAGGTAAAAAAGATGCAATAAAGACATTTATAGGAATGGCTATTCTTACAATTATGCTTAAGATAACTGAGCCATTATCAGCAGTAACACCTACTGATAATACGCTTTTAGCAGCTATTTCAGGGGCAATACTTCTTGGGATATCTCTTGGAATATTATTTAGAATAGATGCATCAACTGGAGGAACAGATCTTATAGCGCTTATGCTAAATAGAGTTATACCAAGTATACCGGTATCAAAATGTTTAAGTATGATAGACGGTACAGTTGTAATTTTAGCGGGAATTGCTAATAAGAATTTTGAAACAGGTATTTATTCTGCAATTGCACTTTATATAATAGTAAAGATGATAGATACTATTACTTCGGGATTTGACTATGCAAAGGCGTTCTTTATAATAACTGAGAAAAAAGATATCTTACAAGAGGCTATTATAAGAGATTTAAGTAGAGGTGCTACTATATTAGATGCAAAAGGTGGTTATACTAATCAAGATAAAAACGTTATGCTAGTTGTTGTAAATCAGAAAAAACAAGAAGTCGCGCTTAAAAAAATGGTTAAAGAATTAGATGAAAAATCATTTATTATAGTTACTGATGTTTATGAAGTGCTTGGTAAAGGATTTAAATCGATTGATGTTTAAGATTAAGGCTGTATGGAGAATTCTCTGTATGGCCTTTTTTAATATAAAAGCGATACAACTTTAATTATATGTAATTTAGGTATAGATAAATCACCATAATAAGGTTATACTAATATATACAAAATAAAAAGTAAATTATTCAAAATAATTTTAATAAGTAAAATCGGAGGCAATATGAAAAGAACAGATTATATCTCATGGGACGAATATTTTATGGGAATATCATTATTATCAGGGATGAGAAGTAAAGACCCATCTACACAAGTGGGGGCTTGTATAGTAGACAGCGACAATAGAATAGTATCAATAGGATACAACGGATTTTTAAATGGATGTAGTGATGAGGATTTCCCTTGGGAAAGAGAAGGTGACTTTTTAAATACTAAATATCCTTATGTCGTTCATGCTGAACAAAATGCTATCTTAAATGCTCGCGGTAAAAACCTAGAAGGATGTAGAATTTATGTAAATCTATTCCCATGTCATGACTGCGCAAGAAATATTATTCAATCTGGAATTAAAAAGGTTTATTACTTAGAAGATAAATACAAAGATACAGATTCGATAAAAGCATCAAAATTCATGTTTGAAAAAGCAAAAGTTGAGTGTATTAGATTAAAACCTAGAACAGATAAGATTGAGATTTCTTTTAAGACACAAGATCAAGAATAGTTTAAACTCAGTATTATATAATAGATATTCTACATAAATATGTATAAACTTTTTATAAAACTCATAAAAAACACCACAATATGGATAATGGATATCCTGTTGTGGTGTTTTTGATTTGTATATAATGTACGTGAATGCATGAATTATTTTTAAGTAGTCAAAATTATAACCTCCGAGAATTTTGAGACTTTAACGAACATTATGTATAAAAATAAAGTTGAAAATATGGTATTGTTCGGAAATGTAAATGGTTATGAATTCAAATTGTTGAAAAACTATACATTAATGTAAATTGATTACTAAGTGCAAAAACTTATTGAAAGTAGTTCAAAAACATATTAAAATAAAGTGAATTAGGGAAAGAAAAATAAAAAATGCAAAGGGGATGACATAGAAAAGAGGAAAATAATGATATTAGGAAAAATAATTAGATCAGGAGGCTTAGTTGCATCAGGTGTTTTATTAGGAAGTTTATTGTCTTACAATTCTGAAAAAACAGAAATATTTAGCGGTATAGAATCTTTAAAAACTTCAGCAATAGAAGCTAAGAGTAATGAAGCGAAAATACTTGAACAAAAGAAAAAATTAGAGCAAAGTTTAACTGATTTAACTACAAATTTAGAAAATGCTAGAGAAAAAATAGAAGTACTAACTATAGAAAGAGATTCATACAAAGAAAGAATCGAAAGATTAGA
>NZ_JADPET010000240.1 GCF_015667935.1 Clostridium sp. 1001270J_160509_D11
CTTGATTAACAGCTAATGTCGCAGCTTGTAATTTTGTTATCATTCCACCTCTTCCATGACTTGAACCTGATCCACCAGCAGATTCATATAACTTTTCATCAATACAATCTATTGTAGATATTAATTTTGCATCAGGAAATAAACGTGGGTCTTTGTTGTATAATCCATCAATATCAGAAAGAATTATTAATTTTGATGCCTGACATAATACTGCGACAACAGCTGACAACATATCATTATCACCAAATAATCTCTCTTCAGACTCGATTTCTGAATAACTGACAAAGTACACGCGAGCCTATCAAATGCTCTCAAATCACTCTTTCCATTTTCATTAGTTAATGTTGAAGTTCCAACCTTTACAACTACACGATTGTGATGCTTATTCATTTTCTACACCTCGATTATTTTTACTTATTATTCATACAAACTTATATTACTTATCTATAATTTTAGTGTAGCACTTAGTATATTATTGTAAAAGTGAATATTTATAATACTTAATATGATGATTTAAGATTTATAATTACTTATCTCCTGCTTAACCTCACTTCTAATATCTTCAAGGTCTTTTTTCTGATGCTCGCTCATTTTAAGTCCATAATTATTAGCCAATTCTAATATAATTTCACATTCATCATCTTCACACTGTAGCCATGCATAACTTAGTGCACCTTTTAATTCTTCACCATTTGACAATACTTTTGTGTCTTTATCATCTTCTATTAATTGTTTTTGAGTTTCTAACACATCTATATATCTAATCGCAAGTTCTTTTAGCTCTGGATTTTTAAAATCTAATTTTTTATATTTCTTTATTTTATCGATTTTCTGCTGTATAAATACGATTTGTTGGTCTTTTATTACTTTATCTTTTTCTTGTTGACTTAAATTATCAAAATCAACATCACTATAGTCTTTATCTAGCTCGGAATTGCTTATTAAAGCATATACATCATTTATAAATTCTTTATCATGGTAAGTTTTTTGTGTTTGGGATTCACTTTTTACATTGCTATTTTCAGTAGTTTTCTTAGTTGTCTTAATTTGACTACTACAACCGACTAATGTAGTTCCTAGCATAAAGACAAGCAATAAATTTATTACTTTTCTCATAAAAATCACCTCTCTTCATCAGTTTTAAAATATTTACAACCTCTTTCCTTAAATTCTCTAAAGTATAAAAATATCCTTCCTTTTTTAAACTACAATTACATACATAATTTCCTTGAAATTAAAAAAATTAGCTAAAAAACTTATTTAGCTAATTCCTTATTTTTATAATATATCCTGTTTTTTTGATATTTTTAATATATTTAAAAGTCTCTTCTTCGCCTTTTTCATCTAACATTACAAGTAAAAATTCTAACTCATCTGATGTCTCTTGATGAATTTGCATTCTACCTTTTGCTCTTAAAAAGTAGTCTAGTGGAGATCTATCTGTATATTTATCTCCCATATATATCTTGCTCGCTGCCACTCTATCACAAAACATCTCTATCAAATAATTCATAGGCATCTTCACTGGTTCTATAGTTCTAGTTTTAGTGTTATAATCCGTCCAGTATTCAAAGTGATGCTTGTTTCTACCTTTGTGATGCATCCATGCAGATGAATAACCCTTTGCTTCTCTTTCAGCTTCGTTTGGACTTCTAGTCCCCTGATAATACTTAGCCCCTACTATAAACTCATGAAAACTATATTTAGATAAATCATGCAGACATCCCTGCCATAAAATCCCTGCCTTAAAGCAATGTTTTATTACTTTATGCCTATGTTTAGTAATTGTGTTAAAGTGCTTACATGCGTTTATTATAAAACTGCTCAATAAAAAATCACACCTCCCATTTATTTTATTGTAATAGACAATTATTTATAATTTTCTCTCATATTATTATATTATTTTTTTATATAAATAATTTTACCATTCTTTTTGTATATTTTAAAATAAATTAAGGTTACAGTATTGAAAAAAATATTGCTAATTTCCAATTTATCGATATTTTATATATTAATTTTACAAAAGATATTATTTTTCTTTATTTTTCTTGATTAAATTACATTTTTATTAGATCTGCATTACAGCTCACCTAAATGTTACTATAAATTTATTATATTAAATTTTTTTAACAAAAAATCTGTTGTATTTTTTGCC
>NZ_JADPET010000241.1 GCF_015667935.1 Clostridium sp. 1001270J_160509_D11
TTATATAATAAAATTTTTAATTTATAAATTTTATTATATAATATTCTATATTATGATAAATTGTTACAATTAACTACTTTTTTATCTTTTTTTAACGTTGAAGGGTATTAATTTAACATAAACACAATAACTTTCTATTATATATTTGGAATTTGCCAGTCTATTGGCTCTTTTCCTAGGCTTTCTAATATTTCATTTATTTTTGAGAAATGTTTACATCCAAAGAATCCTCTATATGCTGAAAGTGGACTTGGATGTGCTGACTCTAAAACATAATGTCTACTCGTATCGATTAGTGATTTTTTACGTCTAGCATTTCCTCCCCATAAAACAAATATTGCTGGGTCTTCTCTTTTATTTAATAATTTTATAATATTGTCTGTGAATATTTCCCATCCGACATTTTGGTGTGAATTAGCTTCATGCGCTCTAACAGTTAATGCTGTGTTTAAAAGTAATACACCTTGGTCAGCCCATGGTATTAAATATCCGTTATTAGGTATATAACAACCTAAATCCTGATTTAATTCTTTATATATATTTAAAAGCGAAGGTGGAATCTTAACACCTTTTTGAACTGAAAAAGCTAGTCCGTGCGCTTGGTTTTCTCCATGGTATGGATCTTGACCTAATATCAGAACTTTTGTATCTTTAAACGAAGTATGTTTTAATGCTTCAAATATATTGTACATATTTGGGTATATAACTCTACTAGAATACTCTTCTTTTAAGAATTCTCTAAGATTTTGATAATATTCTTTTTTGAATTCATCTTTTAATAATTCATCCCAATCGTTATTTAATTTAACCATTGTAAAAACTCCTCTTCATATTTTCTTATTATGTTATAATTAAATATAACATAATAAAACAATTATTTGAAGGAGGCATTATGAACAAGAAAAAATCTATCCTTTTAATAATAGCAGTAATTGCTATTTGTTTTTTCATCTATTTGTTTAAGGGCAATTTTAATAAAGGGGATTATAGTCAGACTTACTATGACTTAAATACAGTAAGTGAAATTACTTTATACAATGTTAAAGAATCAGATTCAAAAGAAATTTTGAAAAAATGTGGAGATATACTACTTAATATAGATAATACAATGTCTAAAACAAGAGAAGCTAGTGATGTATATAAAATAAATCAAAATGCTGGTGAAAAATATGTTAAAATCTCTGATGATACATTTGAAGTAATACAAAAGGCAATACATTTTTCTAATATATCAGATGGAGTCTTTGATATATCTATAGGGCCTGTTGTCGATTTATGGGCTATAGGAACAGACAAGGCGAGAGTCCCAGGCAAAGATGAAATCAAAGAAAAGTTAGAACTTGTAAATTATAAAGATATCTCATTAAATAAAAAAGAAAAAAGTGTGAAGTTAAATAAAAAAGGTATGGAGATAGATTTAGGTGGAATAGCTAAAGGGTATGCTGCTGATAAGATTGTTGAGTATTTAAAATCTCAAAATATAGAAAAAGCCATAATCAATCTTGGCGGAAATGTATTTGTACTAGGAGAAAAATCTAAAGATACTCAATTTAAAGTCGGAATACAAGACCCTAACAGTGAAGATGGTACTTCTATTGCCAATATAGGAGTTATAAACCAGTCTGTAGTTACTTCTGGCATATATGAAAGATATTTAGAACAAGATGGCGTTATGTATCATCATATGCTTGACCCATCAACAGGTTATCCATTTGAAAATAATTTAAGCAGTGTCACTATTATTTCAGATTCATCAATAGTAGGTGATGGACTATCTACAACTACTTTTGGATTAGGATTGGAAAAAGGCATGAAATTAATAGAAAGCTTAGATAATACTGATGCTATATTTATAACAAAAGACAAAAAAATATACACTACATCTAATTTAAAAGGAAAATTAAATCTAAAAGATAGTTCTTTTGAATTAATTGACTAAACAACGAGATAACTGAACTAATTATAATAAATAAAAAGACAACCTAATAGATTTTATCCATTAGGTTGTCTTTTTATTTATTTTA
>NZ_JADPET010000242.1 GCF_015667935.1 Clostridium sp. 1001270J_160509_D11
TAAAGTCGGCTTCTAAAGATAGTATTCCTATTCCCAAAATCGCTATTATACTGCTTATTATTCCGTATTTGTCTAGTAGTATTTTGATATAATATGTAGATGAAAAAGAATTAGTTTAAGGAGAATAAAATGAAAAAATTTGATGAATTTAATTTAGATAAGGAGATTTTAAAATCATTAAATATCTTAAATTACAATACACCTACAGAAGTGCAAGATAAAGTAATACCTAAATTAATAGATAAAAATAATATTTTAGTTAAATCTAAAACAGGAACAGGAAAGAGTGCATCATTTGCAATACCTATATGTAATCAAATAAAATCACTAGAAAAAGATTTAAAAGCATTAGTAATTGTACCTACTAGAGAATTAGCTCTACAAGTAAAAGAAGAAATTGAAAATATAGGACGAATAAAAAGAATAAAATGCAGTGCAATTTTAGGAAAAGACTCATTTAATAATCAAGTATTAGAATTAAAACAAGGTGTTAATGTTATAGTAGCGACACCCGGGAGAATGATAGATCATATAACAAAGGGCAGTGTAGACTTAAGTAAATTAGAGTATTTTGTTATAGATGAAGTAGATAAAATGTTTACAAAAGGATTCAAAACAGATATCGATACAATTATGAAAAATATAGACAAAAATGTATGTAAAGCATTTTTCTCAGCAACAGTAGAAGATGACTTAAAAAATATATGTGATGAATATATGAAAGAATATGATTATATCGAAATAAAAGAATCTATAAATAAACTACAAAATAAAATACTTCAACAATATATACAAGTTGATATAAAAAACAGCTCAAAATATAAATATTTAGAATCGTTATTATATAAATTTAAGCCAGATACTGCGATTATATTTACAAATACAAAAAAACAAGCCCAAAATCTATATGAAAAAATGAAAGAAAGTGGATTTTTAGTAGAACATATTAGTGGAGATATATCACAAGAGAGAAGATTTTACATAATAGATTCTTTCAAAAAACATGAATTTAATATATTAATAAGTAGTGATATTATATCTAGAGGTATTCATATAGATGATGTATCTTTAGTTGTAAATTACGATATTCCAGTAGATAAAGAAATTTATGTCCATAGAATTGGAAGAACAGGAAGGGCTGGAAAAGACGGAGTAGCAGTTAGTTTAGTATCAGAGCAAGATTATAAATACTTCGAAGAAATTAAAGATTATATAAAACAAGAAATTGACTTAATAGAAGTTGAGCATGATGAAAAAGATAAAGTAGATTATAAAATAAAAGTAAACGAATTAAAAGAAGGTAGTAGTTTAAGTACTAATTCTGATGAAGATAAGTTTGGTGGAGAAATTACAAAAATTCATATAAACATAGGAAAGAAGAAAAAAATAAGAATTGGCGATATAGTAGGAGCTTTAAACAATATAGAAAATATAGAAAATAGCGACTTAGGCGTTATAAAAATATATGATAATTACTCAACAGTAGATATATTAAATAAAAAAGGCAAAGATTTCTTAAATAACAATAGTGAAATAATAGTTAAAAATAAAAAAGCTAAAATAAGAGAAGAAAAATAATAAAAAGGTGTTTTAAATAACACCTTTTTATGCTAAAAGAGAACCTTTAATATAAGCATATTTTAATGTTTTTTGTTTTGGAGTATCATAAAGAGCCATAATTTTTACTTGGCTTTGAGGAAAATCATCTTCAAAAATTGTAAATAATGAATTTAAGTTATTATACATTTTATAGATATCATTTTTGTTTATTTTCATTTTTATAGATGAAATCATATCTTCGGTAGATATTTTAGTAGAGGACTCAAGTTTGCTTTTTATTTTATAAATTGAATCTTCGTATTCGATATAATAAGTATTATCTATAAATAAATATGGGAAAATAGATTTTTCAAATTCATCAAATTTATTTTCTTTTATATTTGTTATCTTATATAAGATAGTTAGTTTATTTGGATCTAAATTAAATTTTTTAGTCAATGAATTTATTAGTATAGGGTTTATTTCTTGAAAATTTATGTACATAAAAAC
>NZ_JADPET010000243.1 GCF_015667935.1 Clostridium sp. 1001270J_160509_D11
GATCTGTACAAATTATAAAGGAAGTGAAAATATGAGCATAAAAATTATTACTGATAGTACATCATATATTCCACAAGAATATATTGATAAATACGATATAAAAGTAATATCACTAAATGTTGTAATGGATCTTGATAGTAGAAGGGAATTAGATATAGATAATATAACTTTTTACGATGAAATGGATAAAGCTAGTGAGATTCCAAAGTCATCACAACCTATCCCAGAAGAAATGTTAAATACTATGAAGGAAATACTAGATAATGGAGATTCTATAGTAGGTATTTTCTTATCTTCAAAAATGAGTGGTACATATTCAAATGCATGCATGATGAAAAACATATTATTACAAGACTATCCAAATGCTAATATAGAAATAATAGACTCTACTACTAACTGTATGCAGATGGGATTTACAGTTATAGAAGCAGCTCGTGCTGCAAGTGAAGGTAAATCTATAGAAGAAGTTGTAGAAAGAGCAAATTATATTATAAATAATAGTCGTTTCTTATTCACTCCAGAAACCTTAGCATATCTAAAAAAAGGTGGAAGAATAGGAGGGGCATCGGCTTTATTAGGTGGAATATTACAAATAAAACCTATCTTAACCGTAAAAGATGGTGAAACATCAGTATTTAAAAAAGTTAGAACTAGAAAAAAAGCAGTAGATACTTTAGTAGAAACATTTTTACAAGATATCGAAGAAAAAGGGCTTGGCGATGTAATAGTACATTATATAAATTGTGAAGAAGAAGGTGCTAAACTAGCAAAGCTTTTAGAAGAAAAGTTGGGAAGAGAAGTAAAAATGCAATCAATAGGACCTGTTATAGGACTTCATGTTGGACCTGGAAGTATCGGACTGGCTTATTATACAAAATAAATTATAAAAAGGACGATATTTATCGTCCTTTTTATAATTTGCTTTAATTAAGAATATATATTTTATAAAATAAGTCTTTATATAAAACTTAAAACAAATATATAAGACATAAAATATTATATATTGTAAAAAAAGACCTCTATTATTAAAATAGAGATCTTAAATGGGGGAGATTGAGTATATTTGATTTTACACTTATATTATTGGCATATTATAAAAAAATATACATACATTTAATATTTTTTTATAAAAATCATATAATTAAGTAAATATCTTAACAATATTTATGAACTCACATTTTATATTCCTATGAATATAATAAAATAAATGAGGTGGAGGTATCATGGAATCTAGAACATATAAAGATAATTTTAGAAATTTGATACTCGATATGGTACAAAAAGAATTTGATAATTATGTATCACAAAGGGGTGCAAAAAAATTTTTTGAAGCTAATGTAGATAGAGTAATAGAGGAAAATATACAACGAGTTCAAACTAGAAAGAATAATGAAAATCTGTATTTAAGAGTACTAACTTATGGTTCATATCAAGAAAATGTCGTATCAATAGCGAAACTTATTAAAAAACAAGAGTTTTTCAGATCTAAACAAGAAATTTATAATTTTGCAAAATATCTCAATCTAAATGTAAATAAAAAACTTTCTTATAATCAAATGTTAAGAATTATATCAAAATATATTTATGATAACAGAGATTTATATTCACATAAGTATATTATTTATAGAAAGTCTGATAAAGACTATATTGTAAATCCTGAAATAGTAAAGGAAGATTTAATTGAAAGTTATAAATCAAAAACAAGAGAAGAAATGAAGTCAATAGCAAAGCTTTTAGATGTTGAGATAGATGAAGATGAAGGAGCAGAAGATATAAGAAAAAAAATAATAAACAATATAATAAAGCAAAAACTTAAAAAAAATAAATAATATAAATAACAAAATAAATAATCAACGGATAAAAGGAGTAATATTATGCAGACTTATTTAAATGAGAAT
>NZ_JADPET010000244.1 GCF_015667935.1 Clostridium sp. 1001270J_160509_D11
ACTATAAAAAACTATAACTATTAATAATAAAGGTTTTTTAAACTATATCCAAATATGATATAATATAAATCAATATGTATAAACACGAACTTAATAAAAATGAAAAAGGTGGAAAAATATGAAAGTAGTTGAAAATGCTATATTTTCAAAGTTTCTCCAATTCGACATAGATGAAAATATTCCAATTTACGAAGGTAGATTCTGTATATACTTATTAAATCGAAAGTATAAATGCAGTGGAAAAGTAATGTATAAGATGGCTACAGAGGGGACAATAACATTTAAAGGGAAAATATTATCGGTCAAAAATTATGATGTAGATATCACGTTAGACTACGATTCAGCAGAACTTGAAATTTATCAATATAGACCTGTTTCAGTAACAGTCAGTTATTTAAACGATGTCACAATAGAAGGATATATAAATCATGGGCATATAAGATCTAAAAATGCCGAGGTCGATTATGTAGATTTTGATGTCGTTAATTTTGATAAATATTTTGGAAAACTTATCAAATACAATGATAAGTTATTTGCTGGAAGAATGGAATTTAATTCAGGGGATTTTGAAATTATAGTAGATAAAAGATTTGACTTTACTAAAGAATTAGACGAAAGATTAAAAGATAGAGATGCACATATAATAACACATAG
Organism: Clostridium sp. 1001270J_160509_D11; assembly: GCF_015667935.1. GTDB lineage: Bacteria > Bacillota > Clostridia > Peptostreptococcales > Peptostreptococcaceae > Intestinibacter. The sequence goes on from NZ_JADPET010000244.1 coordinate 655, forward strand.
TGGAAGAATTATAAGAAAAGACAAAAAGCCATTTAAAACTAACATAATAAATCAAGTATTAGATGATTTATCGATATCATTTAGTTTTATGTGCGGTCGATATGTCGACATATGTGCAGCATTTGGATATAAAAATAAGGAAAACGTATATAGATTGTGGAGGGAAACTTTTATAAGTCCATATAGATTTATTCCAAATTGGAAGGACACAATCTCAAATTATCACAATATAGAAAAGTATTTAACTTTGATGAATAATAAATTAATAGACGATTATTATAACGAAGCGCTAAGACAAGCTGTCGACTGGTACTTACAATCATTTGACGGTTTAACGCTAGAAAACAATCTTATTTCTATCCAAATATGTTTAGAGACATTATCATACATAGTCTTAGTAGAACAAGAAAAAATGCTGACAGATGATGAATTTGATGAAAATTTAGCGACAAAAAACATAAGAACACTGCTAGATGTATGCGGCATTCCTTATGGAAAAGACGACTTGTTTTTATTTGATAGCTATATAAATGATAGATTTGATGATGGAGTCGATTTACTTATATACTATAGAAATAAAATTGTTCACCCTACTAGAAAGAGAAATAGAGCTACTATAACAGTTGAAGATGTGTGGAATATTATACAAGTTGGGACGAGATATGTGGAGCTTGTAATATTAAATATAATTGGATATAGAGGCGAGTATTCTAATAGATTAGTGGATAGAGCTTATGGCGAGGTTCAGCTTGTGCCTTGGAATGAGAATTAATAATATAAGTTTTATAAAAAGCTAGGGTATAAAATATAATACTCTAGCTTTTATTTTTTGTATATAAAAATATAAAATTAACTAAATAACTAACATTTAGGTATTTTAATTAATTATAAATATTAATATGTTTATCTTTTTAATCTTCTTTAATATAAACACTAGGAATATACATCGTCACATTTTCAAGTGCGATTATCTCATTATAAATATATTCGCTGTGTTTATCTACATTATCACATTCTAAATCTAAAGTTAAAAGTGTATTGTTGTATATATTTACATCAAGTGTTGTAGTCCCCTCTCTAAGTTTTAAGTTCATTCCCCTGTTTAGTCTAACTAATTTGTCTAATATTTTGACGTAGTCTGCTGCCATTGTCAATTCCTCCTAAATATTAAATATAAAATCATAATAACATATTTTGGAAAAATATTAACTTCTACTTTAACAGCATCCATAGCTTCTTGTCTTTCTAATTTTTCGATTACTCTTACAGCTTCTTTCATTTTGTC
>NZ_JADPET010000245.1 GCF_015667935.1 Clostridium sp. 1001270J_160509_D11
GAGGTAAGTTATTCATAAATTTATTTAAATTAAAAAGAGCTGGTATGGTTTCTCATATCAGCTCTTATAATTTAGGTATTTAGTATTTATTATTAAATAATTATTTATTAGTATTAGAGCATTTTTCTTCCCAGAAAGTAGCACCTTTTATTCCTAAATTTATAGGATCAAATGTTATCTCTGTAGTTGGAATTCCTGCTTTAAGTTGTCGTTCATAATCTTTGAAGCATTTCATAACTGGGTTAGATAGTATTAATATAGCTATTATATTTAACCAAGCCATCATACCAACTCCAATATCACCCATTGTCCAAGCTAATTCGGCAGATTTAACAGCACCAAATGCTATCATACCTAAGAAAACAAAGACCAATAAATATTGAGCGATTTTAGAACTTTTACCGCCAGTAATCTTCTTAATTATATAAGTTAAATTAACTTCTGCAATATAATAATAAGCCATTAATGTAGTGAATACAAAGAAGAATAGGGCTATAGTTACAAATGCACCACCGAATCCAGGAATTAAAGTATTTATACCAGCGATAGTATATTGAGGTCCTATTTGCTCTGTTGTAAATGATTGACCTGCATTATATACAACTTGTTTTGTAGTTTCATTAAAAGTTGTATAACAGTTTGTCATAAGAATCATAAAGCCAGTTGCTGAGCAAACAAATAATGTATCTACATATACTGAAAATGCTTGTACAAATCCTTGGACTGCTGGATGGTTGACTTCAGCTGCGGAAGATGCTTGTGGACCAGTACCTTGACCAGCTTCATTTGAATAAACTCCACGTTTAACTCCCCAAGCTACAGTAGAACCTACTATAGCTCCAAAAGGCGCTTGTAAACCAAATGCCCCCTTAAATATTTGAGCTAAAACATGTGGTAGTTGATTGATATTAACTATTATAATTATCAATGCCATCAAAATATATAGACCTCCCATAAAAGGAACTATAAACTCAGCAGCAGAACCGATTCTTTTTATACCACCAAGGACAACTATTCCTGTTAAAACAACTAATATAATTGCAGTAACAGTTGTATTTATATTAAATGAGCTTTTGACTGCATCAGCTATAGAGTTTGATTGAACTCCTGGCAATAATACACCTATCGCTATTACTGTAACTATAGCAAATAATAGACCATATGCCTTTGCAAATGTTGTTTCACCAAAGCCTTTTTCTATGTAATATGCGGGACCTCCACGGTATTGCCCTTCGTGTTGTTCTTTATAAAGTTGTCCTAGTGTAGACTCTGCAAATGCTGAACCTGCACCTAAAAATGCAATTGCCCACATCCAAAATAGGGCACCGGGACCACCCCAAGCTATTGCAGTTGCAACACCGGCAATATTACCAGTACCTATACGACCTGCTAATGCAGTACAAAAACCTTGAAAAGAAGAAATCCCTTCATCAGATTTTTCTCCACTAAGAAGCAATTTTACCATAACCTTGATATTTCTAACCTGAGAGAATCTTGTTCTTAGAGAAAAATATATTCCTGATAGCAAACATAAATATACTAACCACTGACTCCAGACAACATTGTAAATAGATGTTACTAAGTCTTTCATAAAAATCCCTCCTAAATATAATTTTTGAAATTAGAAAAAAGAAAATAAGTAAACTTACCATTTAAAACTAAAAAATAAATACCTTCTAATATACCTAAATTTAAAAATATATAAGAAGAGAAAAAGAGATATACTATTTTAAATAAAATAGAAAACATGGTGTACAAACTTATATACTTTTGAAGAAAAATTCGTTTTGAAATGATAAATAAACTTGAAAAATAATATACCTATAAATAAATAGTAGCTAAAATTATATAATATGTCTAAATATAAAAGTTTTTTGATATAAAGATC
>NZ_JADPET010000246.1 GCF_015667935.1 Clostridium sp. 1001270J_160509_D11
TCTAATGAGAAGATTAGATGAAAATGGTGAAATAAAATTAGATGATATAGATATAATAAAGAAGAGAAAATAAACAAAAGGAGAAAATAATGAAATTTATATCATGGAATGTCAACGGAATAAGAGCTTGTGTGACAAAAGGATTTTTAGACTTTTTTAAGGAAATAGATGCAGATATATTTTGCTTACAAGAAACAAAACTTCAAGAAGGGCAAATAAATTTAGAGTTAGATGGATACCATCAGTATTGGAATTACGCTGAGAAAAAAGGGTATTCAGGAACTGCTATATTCACAAAACAAAAACCGCTTTCTGTAAATTATGGAATACAAATAGAAGAGCACGACAAAGAAGGAAGAGTAATAACACTAGAATTCGAAAATTTCTATTTTGTAACAGTATATACTCCAAATTCACAAACTGAATTAAAGAGATTAGACTACAGAATGAAATGGGAAGATGATTTTAGAAACTACCTACTTAACTTAAATTCTAAAAAAGGCGTAGTAGTTTGTGGAGATTTAAATGTAGCACATAAAGAAATAGATTTAAAAAATCCAAAGACAAATAGAAAAAATGCAGGATTTACAGATGAAGAGAGAAATAAATTTACTGAGCTTTTAGATAGTGGATTTATAGATACATATAGATATTTTAATCCAGATAAAGAAGGAATATATTCATGGTGGTCTTATAGATTTAAAGCTAGAGAAAAAAATGCTGGATGGAGAATAGATTACTTCTGTACTTCAAAAGATCTAGAAGAGAATTTAGTCAGTGCATATATACATACAGAGATATTAGGCTCAGACCATTGTCCAATAGAATTAATAGTAAAAGACTTAAAATAGATTTATTATAGAAGTAAAAAGAAGCTGTTTTATTAGTAAATATAGACTAATATAATAGCTTCTTTTTACTTCAAATACTTACGTATTTTTGTTATTTTTTGTATTAAGTAGATATTTATTTTTTCTCCCCATATTATAAGCTGCATTGATTACTTTTTTCTCTTCCTTTGTAAGTTCTCTTTTTAACATATTTTTAAATTCACCAAATAATTTATCATAATCTATCTTTAATTTCTGCTTTTGCTTTTGTTTTTCTTTTTTTGAAAGATTATAAGTATAAGTTTCTGGCTTTATATTTTTATTATTTATTTTTTGAAAAACAAGTGATGTATAATATGCATCATTTAAAGCGTTGTGATACTTTTTGTCTTGTTCTAATTCTAATGTTGAAATAGCATTTTGTAATCCAATACATTTTCCTACAGGATTATTAAAAAAGCTAGAAGCATGTTGTTGAATATTGATATACATTGTTGGAAGATTATCTAAAGGTATATTGTAAAAAAGTATATTTCTATGAAGTTCTTTTAAATCATTTGTTCCCCAAGTACCGAATATAGCATTTTTAGAACCTATAAATTGTAAAAAGTCTTTATATACATCTTTAAAAGAAGGTGCATTTTTTAAATCACTATTTGTTATCCCAGTCATTTTTTTTACAAAAGGATGTATATCCTTATAAATTTCAGACTTGATATAACTTGAAAAAGTATCTAATATATTTAAATTAGAATCTAATTTAATCGCACCAATTTGTATTATTTCAAATGGACATTTAGCATTTGAAACAGTTTTATTATTAACCCTGTCAAAACCCTGGTTAAATTCTAAATCAAAAATTATATAGTTCATAATAATTTCTCTCCTAAAATCTGTATAGTTGTATAATATATTTATGTCGCATATTTCAAAATTTAAAAATCTTGAATAAGTGAATTTATTAGCCTCAAAATT
>NZ_JADPET010000247.1 GCF_015667935.1 Clostridium sp. 1001270J_160509_D11
TTGCTCCAACTCATCTCTATCAATCATATTGTCGTAATAATGTCGACATGCGCAGTCTTGGAATTTGCACCATTCGCTGCTCAAGCGAAATCAGACGGTGTTAAAGTTTATCATTTAAATATCGGACAGCCTGATATAAAAACTCCAGAATGTTTCTTTAAAGCCGTTAAAAACTTCAATGAACCCGTTCTTGAATATGCTGGCTCTCAAGGTCTCCCTGAATTAATAAATGCTTTACAAAAATACTATGAAACTTATGATATGCATTTTTCTAAAGATGATTTCTTAGTAACTAATGGTGGTAGTGAGGCTTTATTATTCACATTTATGGCTATATGTGACCCTGGGGATAATATTTTAATACCTGAACCTTTCTACACTAACTACAATGGATTTGGTCAATCTATTAATATGGAAGTTAAACCTATAACTACTAAAGCTGAAGATGGGTTCCACCTTCCTCCAAAAGAAAAAATAGTAGCTTTAATAGATGAAAAAACTAAAGGTATATTAGTCTCTAATCCTGGAAATCCAACTGGATGTGTTTATACTAAGGATGAGGTTTATATGTTAGCTGAAATAGCAAAAGAACATGATTTATGGATTGTTGCTGATGAAGTTTACAGAGAATTTATATATGAAGGTCTTGACTATACTAGTTTTGGTAATGTAAAAGAAATAGAAGATAGATGTGTAATAATTGATTCCGTATCTAAAAGATATAGCGCTTGTGGTGCTAGAATAGGTTCTATAGCTTGTAAAAACGCTGAATTAATAGGTGAAATCATGAAATTATGCCAAGGTAGACTTTGTATAGCTACTCTAGAACAATTAGGTGCTGCTGCTTTATTCAATGAAACTCCAGCTTCTTATCTAAAACAAGTAAATGAAGAATATTGTAAGAGAAGAGATACATTGTATAACGAACTTATGAAAGCTGACGGCGTTATATGTAAAAAACCTATGGGTGCTTTTTATATAGTTGCTAAACTTCCAGTTGATAATGCTGAGGATTTTGTAAAATGGATGTTGACTGATTTCCGTATGGATAATGCAACTGTAATGGCCACTCCAGCTGAAGGTTTTTACGCTACTCATGGCCTTGGACGTGACGAAGTAAGACTTGCTTACATATTAAAAGAAGAAGATCTTAAAGTCGCAGGTAAATTGTTAGCAGAGGGATTAAAAGCTTATAAAACTGCTATGGCAAACGCTTAGTTAATAAAACTTAGTTAAAAATATTAAAGGGGATACGTTATTATATCCCCTTTAAGTTATTAGTTTAATTCACTTTTATTTAATAAAGTCTCTAGAGTCTCTATAGCATCTAGATATTTCTCTCTATCCTCAGTATTTAATTTAAAGAATTTTTCTTCTAAATCATTGCTTAGTTTTTCTGTAAAGTCAGCAGCTATTTGCTTACCTTCTTCAGTTATAACTATCATGTATTTTCTTCTGTCTTTAAGATTTTTCTCCCTATAAACATATCCCTTTTTACTTAAATCATCTATCATACTAGTTAAACTACCCTTTTCTATGTTTAACTTAGCACATAATTCTGTCATACTTATTTCGCCATAATTTCTCATGAATACTAATGCTCTTAATTGAGTTTTGTTTACATCATATAATCCAGAATATTGTTTTAAATAGTTTAAGTATAAACTAGAATAAATTTTTGGAAATGTGTTTGATAAAAAGCTTATTGTATCTGTCACTATACATTTCATTTGATCACCTCAGATTGCTGTTATTTTGTTTTCTGTGTATATTTTACACTAAAGTTATTTTCAGTACAATATTTTTTGGATATATTTTATTAATATT
>NZ_JADPET010000248.1 GCF_015667935.1 Clostridium sp. 1001270J_160509_D11
TTAGAAAATGCTAGAGAAAAAATAGAAGTACTAACTATAGAAAGAGATTCATACAAAGAAAGAATCGAAAGATTAGAGGCAGAAGTAAATAGCTTGCTTGCTGAAGGTAGTAAAGAAGATTTAAAAAATGAAATAAAAAAACTTACATCTATTGTTGAAGGACTCGATGCAAAGATAAATGCTCAAGAGATATTAATATCTGATTTAACAAATTCTATAGAAACTAAACAAAATGAAATAGATAGATTAAATGATTTAATAGCGTTTAAAGATAAACTTTATGTACAAACATATATGAAAGCTATAGAATATGAAGAGCAGATTGAAGATTTGAGAGAAATTATAAATTCTAAAGATAAAGTAATTGAAAGATTACAATCAGAATTAGACAAATTACAATCAAATAACAGCAATATAGACAGCGAAAATTCAACATTAAAATCTCAAATAGAGAATTTAAATGAACAAATAAATGCCTTAAATAGAGAAAAATCACAACTTGAATCTACTATTGAGACATTAAACACAATTGTTTCACAATTAAAATCAGATTACGCAAACATGTCAGAAAAATATAATGCTTCACAACAAGAATTAAACGACTTAAGATCAGAAATGAATGATTCTCAAAATGAATCTAATACTTTATTAAATAAAGCTAATGCAGAAATTAAAAAAGCAAACCAAGACCAAAAAGATATATTAGAAGCTATTGAAAATGCAAAAGAAGAAATAGCTAACTATTAATAAATATAGATAGATAAATATAAATATAGATAGATAAATATAGATATAGATAGATAAATATATATAAATAAAAAGGAAAGTGCACCCCTATTGTTGGATTATGTCTGATGATAGGGGTGATTTTTATAATTAAAAACTAAAATAAGTATAAAATAAGGACAAAATGGCGAAAAAAGTACTATAATGAAAGTGTACAATAATATCAGGGGGTAAAAAAGTGCAAGAAGTATATGATTTTTTAAAAGCTTGTAATACATATTATCTAGCAACTGTAGAAGGAGATCAACCAAGAGTTCGTCCTTTTGGAACAGTAGATATATTTGAGGGGAAACTATACATTCAAACAGGTAAAGTAAAAGACGTATCAAAAGAAATGCAGGCAAATCCTAAAGTAGAAATATGCGCTTTTAACGGCGAAAAATGGATTCGTGTAGCAGGAGAAGTAGTAAGAGATGACAGAGTGGAAGCTAAAGAACATATGCTAGATAGCTATCCAAATTTAAAAGCTCTTTATAGAGCTGATGACGATAATACCGAAGTTCTTTATTTGAAAAATGTAACTGCTACAATATCTTCATTTACTGAAGAACCTAAAGTTATAAAATTTTAATTAAATCTTTTTAGTATTTTTATTGTTTTACTAGAATATAAATTTCAAAAGGATTAAAAATAACAACTTTTTTACAATAAAAACTCCTTATTTTATATAGGGAGTTTTTTAAAATTCTAAGGAAATTATATATTATTTGATTTGTGGATAATATATAATTTCCAACCTATTAACTTAAGCAACGGAATCTTTGATTCGTTGGCGCTATGAACGTAGTGAATTTTAACTAAAGCAACGGACGAAGTCGTTGGCGACATGAGCGAAGCGAATTTTTTATAATTTTATAAAAGGAATCTAAGCAAGAAATACTAATTAGAGTGAGTTTAGTAATGTTTATAAGTGGTTTTATAGTTGCAGGATTAAATTATAGATTTAAGTGGCTTATCTTACCTAGATGGATTATTGTTATTTCAACGATTATATTTTTATTTGCTTATGTATTATATGCAGAGGTT
>NZ_JADPET010000249.1 GCF_015667935.1 Clostridium sp. 1001270J_160509_D11
ATGCTACCTTTTCATTTGGAGCCCATTCAGCTACTATATCATCTTTATATAAAGCTATATTTTCTAATATTTCTGTATTTATTAGCGAATTTTGTCGAAATATATACTAAAATACACTTTTTTTAACCTATAAAAAAATTTATTCATAAGTAATTATTAAAAAAATTATCCACCTATAAATTTTATACTTAAAAATATCTAATATAGAGCTTTTAAATAAATATAATTTCCTATATATTATAAAAAAAAGCTATAGTTAAAATTATTATGCCTAATAAGTTATAACTATAGCTTTTATTATCTGTCATATATTTTTTAAACTTATATTAGAAGTTCATACCTTTGAAATATTCAATTCCCATAGCATCTCTAACTTCGCTTAAAGTTTGAGCTGCTACTGCTCTTGCTCTTTCGCTACCTTTTTTAAGAATTTCATATATATAATCTGGATTTTGTTCTAATTCTTTTCTTCTCGCTCTGATTGGATCTAATTCAGCTTGTAATATGTCGTTTAAGTATCTCTTAACTTTAACATCTCCAAGTCCACCACGTCTATAATGAGCTTTCATTTCTTCTAATGCATCTTTATCTTTACAGAAAGCATCTAAGTATGTGAATACTGCGTTATTTTCAACACAACCTGGGTCTTCAACTCTTATATGGTTTGGATCTGTAAACATTGACATTACTTTTTTTCTAACTTCGTCAGCATCATCACTTAAGTATATAGCATTTCCTAATGATTTACTCATTTTTGCTTTTCCATCAAGTCCTGGAAGTCTTCCTGCTATTCCTTCTGGGTACATTCCTTCTGGCTCAACTAATACATCTCCGTATGTAGTGTTGAAACTTCTTACTATTTCTCTAGTTTGTTCTATCATTGGTTTTTGGTCATTTCCAACTGGAACTAAATCAGCTTTAAATGCAGTTATATCAGCAACTTGACTCACTGGGTATATGAAGAACCCTGCTGGTATACTTTCTCCAAATCCTTTTTGTTGTATTTCAGATTTTACAGTTGGGTTTCTATGTAGTCTAGAAACTGTTACTAAGTTTAAGTAGTACATTGTAAGCTCTGCTAATTCTGGAATTTGAGATTGTATAAATAAATTTGTTTTTGTTGGGTCTAATCCAACAGCCATATAATCCATAGCTACTTCTAATAAATTATCTACTATTTTTTTTGGATTTTTAGCATTATCAGTTAATGCTTGTTGGTCAGCTATCATTACGAACATATTGTATTTATCTTCGTTTTGTAGAGCTACCCTATTTTTAAGAGAACCTGTATAATGTCCTAAATGTAGCTTTCCAGTAGGTCTATCCCCTGTTAATATAGTTTTTTTGCTCATTTTTTCATCTCCTTATATTGTTGATACGTCTTAAATATTTTTATAATAAAAAACTCCGTCCTAAAACTATAGGACGGAGTTTTTTATCCGCGTTGCCACCTAAATTATGTATTAAAAAATACATCACTTAATTCTCAGTACTATATAATACCTCAGTTGCTATAACGTGCAACACACGGTAAAGTCTACTCTCATAAAGATTTCAATTTACTCCTAAAAGGCCCATTCATTAAATTCTTTCTTGTTGAGATTCCACCATCCTCAACTCTCTATATCGAACCTAAACTTAATTACTCTTCCTTATCAATGGATTTGTTTTATAATTTATATTTTAATATTATTATTTTTTAATTTAATTGTCAATAAATTTACTTACTATATGTTATTAATAAGTATTGCCATTGTTTGTTTTTTCAGTAACATTTGTTACAGTT
>NZ_JADPET010000024.1 GCF_015667935.1 Clostridium sp. 1001270J_160509_D11
CCTGATACTGAAATTGTAGCATCTACATATTTTTTATTTATTTGTTTAGATACTTGTCCTATTTCTTTATCTAATTTCATCTGGCATCATATACAACTTACTTTGTAGCTGTTCTTTTACTAAATCATTTAATGACTTACCAAACATATTTGATTCCCATAATTCACTAGGATTTTGTTCAAATTCATTTAGAAGATATTTAACCATTTCTTCACCTTGATCTTGATTTCCTACAATTGGAGATACTTCTGTAGATATATCTGCTTTTATAATGTGAAGTGATGGTGCATTTGCTTTTAACTTAACTCCATATTGTTTTCCTTGTTTTATAATTTCAGGCTCTTCCAAGCTAAGTTCACTAAGTGATGGTGCTACAACTCCATATCCAAAAGTTTTAGCATCATTTAATGCAACTTCTATCTTGTCGTATTCTCGTTTTACTTTAGATAAAGTCGTAACTAAATTCAATAATTGACTATCCCCTTCAATCTTAAATCCACTCTTTTCTTCTAATACTGTATAGAACAATTCTTGTTTTGTAGCTAATTGAATATTTATTACTCCTTCACCAAGTTCTACACTATCTACATTTACGCCTTCTAAAAATTCTAATTCTTTAAATCCATTTATAATATCATCAATATCTCTAATTTTTTGTAAACTAGCTATACATTCTTTTAATGTAGCTATTATACTTTGTTTTATCCAATGATTTTTTTCTAATCCTTCTACCCATTTAGAAATATTTATTCTTATTTCATTTACTGGGAAGTCATATAATACTGTTTCTAAGATATTTTCTATATCAGATTCATTCATTTCTTCCACATTTACTGGCAATATAGGTACTTCATATTTTTCTTCCAATTCTTTTCTTAGAAGTTCTGTTTTTTCTTCTTTTGGAGTCATGCTGTTTAAAACTACTACAAATGGTTTTTGGATTGATTTTAACTCATCTATTACTCTTTCTTCAGCTTCGATATAGTTGCCTCTTTCTATACCAGTTACACTTCCATCAGTTATAACTACTACTCCTATTGTAGAGTGATCTCTTATAACCTTTTTTGTGCCTATTTCTGCAGCTTCCTCAAAAGTCATAGCGTCTTTTGACCATGGCGTAGATACTAATCTTTGTTTGCCGTTTTCTTCGTGTCCTAATGCCCCATCAACTATGTATCCCACACAGTCGACCATTCTGACTTTTAGAGAAACAGCGTCTTTTAATTCAATAACTACACCATCTGCAGGTACAAACTTAGGTTCAACAGTCATGATAGTTTTGCCTGAGCCACTTTGAGGTATTTCATCTCTAGTTCTATCTCTTTTGAATTCATTGTCTATATTAGGTAGAACTAGCGTTTCCATAAACTTTCTTATAAATGTTGATTTTCCTGTTCTAACAGGGCCAACAACCCCTATATATATATCACCTTGAGTTCTTTTTGCTATATCCTCATAAATGTTCATTCTTATTCCCTCCTGCATACATTTCTTATTAAAGTATATTGAACAGTTTCTAAATTTATAACAAAAATCTTATTGCGTGGTTGTGAATGAATATAATTTCATATGTGCTATAAAATGTAAAAAAATAAAACCTACATAGAGTTTAAGTTTTATTTAACTTAAAATCCATGTAGGTTTTATATATAAATTAATTATGTACAAATCCGTTATTAACGACTTCTTCCATTTCATTTTTCTTATGTCTAGTCATAAGTGCTTTTACAGTTTCTTCAGTATTTGCTCCTTCGTATAATACTGAATAAATAGCATTAGTTATTGGTAGTTCAATATTTAATTTTTTACCAACTTTATAAGCAACTTCTGTTGCTACAATACCTTCAACAACCATATCAACTTCAGCTAATGTTTCCTCTAGTGTTTTTCCTTGTCCCATAAGTATTCCAGCTTTTCTATTTCTACTGTGCATACTAGTACAAGTTACGATTAAGTCTCCAATACCTGAAAGTCCTGTGAAAGTTGTTACATGTGCACCCATAGCAACTCCAAGTCTACCTATTTCTGTAATACCTCTAGTCATTAATGCTGCTTTTGCATTATCTCCATATCCAAGTCCATCACACATACCAGCACCGAATGCTATTATGTTTTTTAGAGCTCCACCTAATTCAACCCCTATTATATCTGGATTAGTGTAAACTCTAAGTACAGGACTCATAAATGCATCTTGTACAATTTCAGCTATTTCTAAATTTGGAGATGCTGCTACTAATGTAGTCGGCATAAATTTAGAAACTTCTTCAGCATGAGATGGTCCAGATAAAGTAACATATTCATTATTTGGTAGTTCTGATTTAACTACTTCAGATAATCTAAGTCCTGTTTCTCTTTCAAGACCTTTTGCAACATCAACTATAATTTGATTTTCTTTTATAAAAGGCTTTATCTTTTTGCATACACTTCTTACAGCTTGTGATGGCACTGCCAATACTACTATTTTACTGTCTTTTATTACACTTTCTAAATCAGTAGATATTCTCATTTCTTTTGGGAAAATAACACCTGGTAAGAATCTAGAATTTACTCTTGTAGTATTAATTTCGTTTGCTTGAGATTCATCTCTCGTCCACATATCTACTTTATATCCATTTTTACAAAGAGCTAGGGCAAGTGCGCTCCCCCAACTTCCTACACCTACTACACATACCTTCTCCATAATGACACCACCTAGTTTATTATTTTTTTTCACCAAGTTTTCTTTCTGTTCCATTTATAAGGCGTTTTATATTTGCTCTATGAGTATATATAACTGATGCTGATAAAAATAATGTTACCCATATACCTTTTGTATTGTGGTTTATAAGCATCAACACAGGAGACAAACATATACTTAAAACAGAACCTAAAGAAACATATTTGCTAACTAATACTATTATTATAAATGCTGCTAAACATGTAAGAGCTACAATAGGATTTATAGCTAACATCGCACCTAAAGAAGTTGCTACTCCTTTACCGCCTTTAAAACCTAAAAATGCTGGCCAATTATGTCCTATTACAACGGCTACTACAGCTATATAAGCGCAAGTTGCCTCATCTGCTTTCATGTAATGGGCTAATACCCTAGCAAATCCAACTGCAATCGCACCTTTTAAAACATCGCCACCAAAAGTCATGGCTCCTGCTTTTTTACCCATAGTTCTAAGTACGTTAGTTGATCCTGCATTACCCGAACCTTGAGTTCTTATGTCTACGCCTGCAAATTTTTTGCCAATAATATATGATGTTGATATATTACCTAAAAGATAAGCAACTACTATAATAATTAAATAAACTAACATCTCTGGCCCCCCATATTTTTATTATTTTCTTCTGTTCTTTTCTCTGTACTCAAATTGCACTGAAGTTCCTTCAAATCCAAAGTTCTCTCTTATTTTATTTTCAAGATATCTTTGATAAGAGAAATGAGTAAGCTGTTTATCATTTATAAATAATGTAAATTTAGGTGGCTTAGTTCCTGTTTGAGAACCATAATAAATTTTAAGTCTTTTACCTTTGTCTGATGGTGGTTGATTAAGCATAACTGCTTCACCTATAACATCATTTAATGCTGATGTACTAACACGTTTAGCATGTTCACTAGCTACATAGTTTACTGTTTCTAGTATTTTATTCATTCTTTGGTTAGTAAGAGCAGATACGAATAATACTGGTGCATACATCATGAACGGGAATTTCTCTCTTATTTCTTTTGTGTAGTTTCCTAATGTTTTGTTGTCTTTTTCAATTAGGTCCCATTTATTTACGATGAATATGCATCCTTTACCTTCGTCGTGAGCTATACCAGCAACTTTAGTATCTTGTTCTGTAACACCTTCAGTTGCGTCTATAACTATTAAAACAACGTCAGCTCTTTCTACAGCAGTCATAGATCTTATGACACTGAATTTTTCAACTCTTTCATATACTTTACTTTTTCTTCTTATACCTGCTGTATCTATTAATAAATATTGTTGTCCGTCTTTTTCAAAGTATGTATCTATAGCATCTCTTGTAGTACCTGCAATTGGACTTACTATAACTCTGTTTTCTCCTAAAATATTATTTAAGATAGAACTTTTTCCTGCATTTGGTTTACCTGTTATTGCTACCCTAATTATATCTTCGTCATACTCAGTGTTTAATCCTTTAGGGAATTGCTCTACAACTTCATCTAATAAGTCTCCAAGACCCATACTATTTGCACTTGATATTGCATATGGATTTCCTAAACCTAATTCATAGAAGTCATATATATTGTCCATTTGGTTTATACTGTCTATTTTGTTTACAGCTAATAAAACTGGTTTATTTGTTTTTCTAAGTATTTGAGCTACCTCTTTGTCAGCTGCTGTAATACCAGCTTTTCCATCTACAACAAAAATTATGATGTGTGCCATGTCTACTGCTAACATCGCTTGGTTTCTCATTTGAGATAATATTACATCTCCGTTATCTTTTTCGATACCACCTGTATCTATTAATGTGAAGTATTTGTTTAACCATTCTACTTCTGCAAATATTCTATCTCTTGTTACACCTGGTGTATCTTCTACTATTGATATTCTCTTTCCTGCTAATTTATTGAACAGTGTTGATTTTCCTACATTTGGTCTACCAACTACTGCTACAATTGGTCTATTATCGCTCATTTTAATCTCCCTTCTAGTTTATGATTTTTTCTACAAAATCTTTTCCTTCATTTTGACAAGTTATTACTTGAACATTTAATTTTTCTGTTAATTCTTCTAATGTTATATCATCTAAAAATACTTCTTCATCGCTTTTTAACATTGATCTAGTTATATATAAAGCACTACCTAAATCTTTATCTTTTAATTGATTGATTATATCAGTAGCAGTTATAAGACCTGATACAGTTATTGTATGACCGAAATAATCATTTCTTATCTTATATACGTTTATTTTTACATTTTTGAATTTTTCCATAACTTTATTTGCCATATCAAGGATAAATTCATATGCTGAACTTCCTGTTGCTATAGAAACAGTCTTTTCTATGCTATCATCTGCATCTAAAGTTTTTAAGTAGTTTATTGTTTCAGTTCCTTGTTTACGAATCATCCCTACTCCATCTTCAAATTGTAAAAATCCTTCGTATTCATCATAATCTAATAGTGGTCTTTTTGCTATTATATAAAACTCATCTGATAAGAAAGCAAATCTTGTATTTAATTCTTTTAAATACTTCTCTTGTAGAGCATGTACTTGGTCGATTGTTTCATTTGCACTTTCATATTCGAAAATTTCTAGTTTTGCTAAATTATCTCTGTATTTAGTAATACCTACAGGTACTATAGCTACACTATTTACATAAGGATAAAGGTTTGATAAATCACTTAAAGTTCTATCTAATTCTTCTTTGTCATTATATCCAGGACATAATACTATTTGACAGTTCATCTCGATATGTGCATCAGCTAATCGCCTCATAGTATCGATTAATTTTCCAGCGTGCTTATTTGTTATCATTTTTCTTCTAAGCTCTGGATTTGTTGTATGAACTGATATATTTATAGGACTTATTCTGTATTTTATTATGTTGTCTATATCCTCTTCGCTCATATTTGTTAAAGTGACAAAATTTCCTTGTAAGAAAGAAAGTCTTGAATCGTCATCTTTGAAATAAAGAGTTTCTCTCATACCTTTTGGAAGTTGGTCTATAAAGCAGAAAACGCATTTATTTCTACAGCTTTTTGCTTTATCGATTATAGGATTTACAAATTCGATACCTAATTCTTCATCAAAATCCTTTTCGATTTCATATATATAGACTTCGCCATCTCTTTTTTGTATTTCTAATTCTATATACTCATCACTTATTAAAAATTTATATTCTATAATATCGTGAATTTCTTCGTCATTAACAGCTATTAATAAGTCTCCTACTTCTATTCCTATTTCTTCAGCAATAGAACCTTTATAAACTTTACTTATGATATTGTTGCTATTTTTTACGTTGACTTCCATAAATCTTTCACCCTTCTCTAAAAATACATCATCTTATAATATCGTATAATTTTAAGTTAGTCAAATATATAAATTTATATACATTAATTTTAGTGTTTAACTATTATTAGGGTTTCTTTTGCGATTTCATGAACAACACCATCAACACACTTAGCCATCAACATAGCTTTATTTTGCATGTCATCGTCATTATCTGCATAAAATATCGGACAACCTCCTCCAGATGTCATATTTTTATTCGTTGTTATTATAGCTAATGTAAAATCATTTATAGACATATCTGACATATTACTTACCTTCCTTTCTTCCTATTACATAATTTTTTAAGGCTATATTTTTACCTCTAGCACTTGATACTATAGGAGTTGATTTAACTGCTTGTATAACTGCCTCAATGTTTTTTTCTATAGGTAAATACGCTATTACTAGACTTTCGTTTTTAGGATTTCGTCTTGGTATAGGAGTAAAAACTGGCTCGTTTTTTTGTCTATAAAGCCCCAATCTGCTGTATAAATTATATGCTATTGTCTGTCTTTGGCCTGGGTCTTGTATTATTGAAGCATTTATATAATTATTGTCTTTTGGAAGTATTTCTATTCCAACTCCATATTTTAAAAATTTTTCTCGTTCTGACTTTAACCCTACGTTTGTTATTCCACTTAGTGAGCCAACTTTGAGTATACTGTTATCTTCAAATGATATATCTACAATCTTTACATCTGCGATATCTCCAATAGAATCCCTTTTTATAAGCTTTTTTAAAATAAATGCTAGTACTATACCTAATATAGTACTTATAAGTAAGCTTATATTTTGACCTAATTTGAATTCTGATGTAATTAAATAGTAGCAACCAACTGTAAAAAATGAAGATATTATACACATATAGTTTCTAACTTCATACGTCTTTGCAATTTCTTCTATAAATGCATTTCCTCTTTGCACAAGTTGTTTTGCTTCTAATTCTGTCAGTGTATCTCTTCTATTTTCTCTTACTTGTCTAAATTGTTCTGCTGCTAAAGATAAAAATGTAATTGATGTATATGATCTTTCGATTAATGCAGGAACTAATAATGCACCTAGTGCAGATGCAATAAAAGCTAAAACTAATTGTGAAATTAAAACATTTGGTTGTGTTGGATATTGTTTTTGTTCTAAATTAAGCATAATTAATCTAGTTAATATTCCTATTACTATTCCGATTAAAAAAATTTTGTCCATTTTATACCTCTCAAACTTATTATTTTATTAAACATTGGTAATTACTTTGTTTTCCTTTTGCCGCTTCTAGGATTGGCGTACTTCCGGCAACTTGTTTTATAAGTTCCATATCGTTTAGAATCGGCATAAAAACAATCAACACACTTTTTGTTTTTAAATCTACTTTTGAGGTTGAAACTATATCGTGTTCATCTACATCTTTATCTACACCTGTATGAATAAATATATTGTATATAATTGCATCTCTCTGACCCAAATCATTTATAACGCCAAAATCTTTTTCGTCTTTTGGCACAACTTCAATTGCTATTCCGTCTTTCAAAAACTTTTCTCTCGTCGCTTTTAGACCTATATTTGTAATAACTACATCATTGACTTTCATTATAGGTCCATCAAAGTAAATTTTTGCTTCTTTTATATCGGCTATATCATTGATACTGTTTCTTCTCAATATTCTTCTAAATATTAAACCGACTATCGCGGCTACAAGTATAGCTGCTACTGTGCATATTATTATATTTTCGCCAAATCGCATTGCAATGATGACATAAGCTATTGATGAGCCAAGACCTGCAAATAAACTCACATAGCTTCTTACTTCATAAGTAGATGCTATTTCGTCTATATAGGTTGCACCCTTTTTAACTAATTCATCTTCATCGATATTGTTTAGAGTTATCTTTTCTTGCTTAGATAATCCTTGGAATTGTTGGATACCTACTGCTAAAAAAGTCAATGCTGAGAACTCTTTGTCCATAAGGGCTGGTAGAGCAATTCCTCCTAATGCTGATGTAAGCCCTGCCATTATAATTTGTTCTATATAATCTTGGGGTCTTGTTGGATATTGTTTATCTTTTATTCTAAGAACTAAAAATCTGCATAGCGTTCCGAGTAAGACTGATACTAAAAATGAATGTCTAAACAGAGCTTCGTCTAATACGCTTTCCTTCATAAAATACACTCCTTTACAAAATAAATTTTATTGTATAAACGTTATAAATTTATTTTGTACAAAAGAAAAAATCTTATGTAAACTTTCTATATTGATAGATTTATTTACATAAGATTTCGTTTTTCAGATATTTAATTTCTATTCTGTATTTTGCGGAATTGTGACTATAAAATCACTCCCAACTCCTAAAATACTATTAACTTCTATATTTCCTCCTAAGGATTTTACCATATGCTTAGTAATCGCAAGACCTAATCCTGTACCCCCTATATCTCTACTTCTAGCCTTATCAACCCTATAAAATCGTTCAAATATTCTATTTAGAGATTCTTTAGGTATTCCTATTCCATTATCTTTAAATTCTAAAATTATATTTTGTTTATCTTTATCATAATATTGAATAACTTGTATTCGTCCATTTTCAGGTGTATATTTTATTCCATTGTCTACTAGATTTAAAAAGATTTGTTTTATATTGTCCCTTATTCCTAATATATGTACTTCTTCATCTTCAAAATCATATGATACTTCTATGTTTTTTGATGAAGCAATATATTGTGTAATTTCACATACTTCTTTAAATATATCAAATAATTTAACTTGTTCGTATGATAAATCTTGACCATTTTCAATTGAAGAAAGCATTAATATATCTTCAATAAGACCTTTTAATCTGTTTGATTCTTTTTCGATTATATCTAAAAAATGATTTCTTGTAGCTTTGTCTATTTCATCATTTATTTTTAAAGTTTCTACAAAACCAGTTATTGATGTTAGAGGTGTTTTTAGTTCATGACTTACATTAGCTACAAAATCTCGTCTCATATTTTCTAATTTTACAAGGTCTGTTATATCTTCAATATTTATAATAGAGCCTATTATCGCATGTTTTGAATCCTGCAGATATACTGGGTCTATTTTTATCCTATATACTAGGTTATCTCTTAAATCTAATTCTATTACTTCATTTTGAGTACTTCCTACATATTTATGAAATATCTCAAGTATTTTTTTATCTTTTACGATAAATTTAAAATTTGATCCCTCTACATTAGTTTTCAAATCACATTTTAGCATTTCTTTAGCTATATCATTTATAAGCAAAATATTTCCCTTTATGTCTATTGCTAAAATACCATGAGATATGCTTTTTACAATGGAAGTCAGTTGTAGGTGCTTATATTCAACTTCTTCAATTGTACTATCCATTATTTGAATCATATAATTAAAATTTTTAGATAGTTCTCCTAGCTCACCTTTTACATATGTATTAAATCTCGTATGGAATTCTTTATTACTTACTTTTTTAGAAACTCTAGTAAATTCTTTTAGATATCTTCTCAGTGTTACCGTATATCTTATAAGTAATATAGCTAAAGCTGATGTAATAAGCATTATAAAAAAATATACACCATTTACTTGCTGTAAGTTTGAATTCATAAGTATTACCTCAACTTTTAACTAATTTTATATCCTATTCCTCTAATAGTTTCTATATATTTCTCTTCGTCTGTTTCAATTTTTTTTCGTAAGTATCTAATATGTACATCAACAGTTCTTGTTTCTCCAAAATATTCATATCCCCAGACTTTATCTAATAAAAAGTTACGTGAAAGTACTTTTCCTTTATTTTGAAGGAGTAATTTAAGTAAATCAAATTCCTTAATAGTCAAATCGATTTTCTTATCTTTTTTAGTTACTTCATGCTTTATTAAGTCCATTTTTATATCTTTAACACTTAATATATCTTCTACTTTATTTGCAGTTTTATTATATCTTCTAAGAACCGAATTTATTCTAGCTAAAAGTTCTTTTATTCCGAAAGGCTTTGTTATATAGTCGTCAGCTCCCTCTTCTAGCCCTTTAACTTTGTCTCTTTCCATATTCTTGGCTGTAAGCATAATAACAGGTATATCTTTTAGTTCTTCATCATTTCTTATTTTTTTTAATACATCCATACCACTTATATTAGGTAACATCCAGTCTAAAAGTATTAGATTTGGCTTAAATTCTTTTGCCTTATGATATCCGTCAAAACCATCTAATGAGTAGTCAACCACATATCCGTTTACCTCTAAATTAAATTTTAAAAGCTCTACTATGTGCATTTCATCATCTATAACTAATATTTTCTCCTCCATAACAATACCCCCTTACTTTATCTCAATGAAGGTTCCTATTCTCTTTGGCGTTTTATCATGCTTTCTATACGAGAAAAATCTATCACAATTACAACTTGTGCAGATATTCATATTTATTATATTCGACTTTAGTACTCCAAATTCTTTTAATATTTGGGTATTTATTTCCCATAAATCAAGATAATACTTCTCATCTCTTATTTCATATATTTTTTCATCTGCATTTGGAAGAAGTGCACTGAATTTTTCTACTAAGTCATAAGATACTTCATAGCAACATTTTCCGATAGATGGTCCTATAATTGCAACTACATCTTCTGTATTTGTATTATAATTTTCTTTCATAGATTGAAGTGTTTCTGAACAAATTTTGCCGTATGTCCCTCTCCAACCTGCATGAACAAGCCCAACAGCCTTATTTACCTTATCAACTAAAACCACTGGCACACAGTCAGCTGTTAATATTAGAAGTGGAACGTTTTTCTCGTTTGTAATTATGGCGTCTCCATCTATTATTTGTCCTATATTGTCTTTATCTACTTTATTTACTATGTTTGAATGTATTTGTTTATTTTTACTTAAATTTTTTAAAGTAAATACATCTTTAAATGCATTATTTACATCATCTAAATTTTTTGCATCTATATTAGTAGTTGTAATAGCTATATCTACAAATTCTAATCCTTCTTTATTTATAGTTAAATAATCTTTTTTATCTATTATAGTTTGTGTCATATTAATCTCCCTTTTCCATTAAAATATTTTTTAATTCACTTACAAAAGTATTTATATCTTTAAATTGTCTGTATACAGATGCAAATCTAACATATGATACTTCATCTATATCTTTTAATTTATCCATTACCATTTCACCGATTTTATCAGTATTTATTTCGCTTATATAATTTTTATTTATTTCATTTTCTACATAAGAAATTATGCTTTCTATTTGTTCTATTGAAACAGGTCTTTTTTCACAAGATTTTATTATACCTCTTTTTATCTTTTCCCTATTAAATAGTTCTCTACTGTTATCTTTTTTAACGACCATTACAGGTGTTGTCTCTATAATCTCATAAGTAGTAAATCTTTTTTTACAAGATTCACATTCTCTTCTTCTCCTAATAGACTTGCTATCTGTATGTCTCGAATCAACTACTTTAGATTCCTTGTAGTTACAATATGGGCATTGCATTGTTTTCCTCCTTAGTTAGTTAAGATTTAGAATTTAGATATCTATTTGATTTTTATCAAAATTTGATCCTATACTTACAATAATAGTATCGCAACCTATTCTCAAAATATCCCTCCAAAATACAGTGTCGATTTCAGCCCCTCTTGAAAAAAAGTTGCCTGAAGACCCTGTTATTGAAAAAGATGATACTTTGCCATTTTCGACATCTAGATCTATATCTGTGATAAAACCTAGTTTTTTACCATTTTTCACATTGATTATTTCTTTTTCCATAATATCTGATATTCTCATCATAGTGAATCTTACCTCCTATATATTTAATATTGAAATCCTCACAAAAATTTTTAAATAAGGATTGTCTTATATAAGTTTATTATTTATAAGTAAAAAAAATTCACCATGATATCATCTATAATCTTTATAATTATTTTCCTATTAGTTTTATTTTACACATTATTAAAAAATAATCAAATATTTTAGTGATATATACAATAAAACTGTCGCAAAGTAAACAATTAAATTACTATTACGACAGCTTTAATTTTTAGTATTTTGTTTTTAGATGTATTTTCTCATATTTTTTAGGGCATTTTTTTCTATTCTAGAAACTTGAGCCTGAGAAATACCAATTTCATCTGCTACTTCGATTTGAGTTCTTCCTTTATAAAATCTTAAATCAAGGACTAATTTTTCCCTTGAACTCAATTTTTTTATAGCTTCTTTTAGAGCTATTTCTTCTAGCCAGTTTTCATCTGTATCCTTTTTGTCTTGGACTTGATCCATTACAAATATTGCATCACCATTATCTTGATATACAGGGTCAAATAATGATATTGGGTCTTGTATTGCATCAAGAGCCATAACTACAGATTCTACCTCCATGTCTAGTTCTTTTGCTATTTCTGATATTGTAGGTTCCTTTGAATTCGTTCTGATTAATTTTTCTCTTACTTGTAATGCTTTATAAGCTATATCTTTTAATGAACGTGAGACCCTAATTGGGTTGTTATCTCTAAGGTATCTTCTTATTTCGCCTATAATCATAGGTACAGCATAAGTAGAAAACCTTACATTTTGACTTAAATCAAAATTATCAATAGCTTTTATAAGTCCAACACATCCTATTTGAAATAAGTCGTCTACATTCTCTCCTCTATTATTAAATTTTTGGATAACACTTAGAACTAATCTCAAGTTGCCCTTTACAAACTTCTGTCTTGCGTCCTCATCTCCTTGTTTAATTTTTACTAATAGGTCTCTCATTTGATCAGCCTTTAGTACAGGAAGTTCGGATGTATTTACACCACAAATTTCAACCTTATTTATAATCATAAATTTCAGTCCTCTCTTAAAAGATTCTATATATGAAATTATTTACACATCATATATTTTTATACTTTTAATAAGGACTTATTTATCTATTAAACAAATTTTTTCATTTCTTTTTTTAATCTGGAAATTATTTTTTTTTCCAATCTCGAAATGTAGGATTGAGATATTCCAAGTATGTTAGCGACTTCTTTTTGAGTTTTTTCTTTTCCTTTTGTGCTCAAACCAAATCTTAATTCCATAATTTGCTTTTCTCTATCGGATAATTTATCTAGTGCCATAAATAATAAATTCTTATCTATTTCTTCTTCAATTATTTTATAAATTTCATCATTATCAGTTCCCAATACATCTGACAATAAAAGTTCATTTCCATCTAAATCCACATTTAGCGGTTCATCAAAAGATACTTCTGATTTTTTCTTATTATTCTTTCTAAGACACATCAATATTTCATTTTCTATACATCTAGATGCGTATGTAGCTAGTTTTATATTTTTATCTAAATTAAATGTATTTACTGCTTTTATAAGCCCTATTGTACCTATAGAAATTAAATCTTCCATATCTATTCCCGTATTTTCAAATTTACGCGATATATAAACGACTAATCTAAGGTTTCTCTCTATTAAAATCGTCTTTATATTGTCATCGTACTCTAATTTTTGTAATAGTTCCTTTTCCTCCTCAAGTGTTAGTGGTGGTGGAAGTACATTTACACCTCCCATATAATAACAACTATCAGGTTTTATTAGTTTTAGCTTATTGCCTAATTTAATTAACTTCATAAACAATAATCTTTTTAGTTTCTTTACTTGTAATATCAATTAAAAGTCCTCCTTTTTAATATAATATTCTCGGATTCAAAATTGCACTATATCCTTCATCTTCAAAATTGGATATGCCGAGAATAATATTACTTATTTTTTTATTATCTACGTCTAGATAATCTGCTTTTATCCCCAAAATCATTCCGGCATTGTTGTCACCTACATGTTTATAAGGTATTATTCTAACTCTCGACGAAAGATTTGGTTCTAAACACTCTGTTAAACTCTGGATATCTGACATATCCATTTTTTCGAAATTATAATTTTCTGGTAAAAAATTTTCTAAAAGACTTGCCTTGATTATTACAACATCACTTTTACTAATAGGATCCTGTAGAAGGTTTCCACTATCTAATAATGCTATACATTCTATATTCTTATCTAATATTTTTATTCTTATCTTTTTAGTTATATCATCTATATGCTTTAGCAATCTAAAATCATTAACTATTTTTTTCAATAATTTACAACTAATATAAGAACATATTATAAAAAAAGATATAGTCATATGACTAATACCTGTAAAATAAATAACAAAATAAGTGCTTCCGGATATAAATATATTTACTAGATAAAAATTGAAAAGTATCTTAAAAAAATCTTTTTTATTAGTTACATTGAAAGATATTAAAACGATTACTATAAAAAATATAAATTTAGAAGGTAGGGTAAAAAAGATTTCTAAGTCTTTATAGATATACATAACACTGTAGATAGTACCTATTATAGCTCCACATATTTGCTTAAATTTTTTTGTGTATATTTTTGTAATATATGTAGTACAATTTATTATAATATAGTTAATCAGTAAGTTTTCTAGAATATAATAATCTAAATACATTATATCTTCTCCTCTTTCTTACTTAATCACACAATGTACTAAAATCTATGAATGTTTTTAAACTTTTTCTTAAATATATTATAGAATACTTCATTTAAATAATTTGTCATTTCTAACAGTCGAATTCAAAATACTTTTTCTAAAAATATGCAAAAAAATAAAAAAACCTTCAATATTATTGAAAGTTTTTTTATCTATTATTAACTATCTTCTTTTATTTCTTAAGAAAGTTGGTATTTCCATTTCATCATCCCAGTCGTTATTTCTAACTGGTTCTGGTCTTTTTTCTATTTTTGGTTCGATTACTGGTTCAGGCTCTTGAACTGGTTCATGGTGATGAATCACAGGTCTTGGTTCTGGTTTAGCAACTGGTGGTATTTCAGTTTTTTTGATTGGAGTTGGTTCAACATATCCACCTTGAGGAGCTTCATTAAAGCCAGTAGCTATTACAGTTATCATTATTTCATCTTCTAAGTCTTCTCTTATAGACGCCCCGAAGATTATGTTTGCATCTGGATCACATGATTCTGTTATTAAGTTAGATGCAGCATTTGCTTCGAATAATGATAAGCTTGGTCCTCCTGTTACGTTAAGTAATACGCCTTTAGCACCTCTTATAGAAGTTTCTAATAATGGCGATTGTATTGCTTCTTTAGCAGCTTCTATAGCTCTATTTTCACCGCTAGCATTACCTATACCCATATGAGCTAGACCTTTATCTTTCATTATAGATGTAACGTCTGCAAAGTCTAAGTTTATAAGTCCAGGAACTTTTATTAAGTCAGATATAGATTGTATACCTTGTTTTAATACATTATCAGCTATAGAGAATGCTTCTACTATAGATGTATTTTTTTGAACTACTTCTAGTAATCTGTCATTTGGTATAGTTATTAATGTATCTACATTAGCTTTTAATTCTTCAATCCCAGCTTCTGCATTTTTCATTCTTACTTTACCCTCAAATCCAAAAGGTTTAGTAACAACACCTACAGTTAAGATACCTTTTTGTTTTGCAAGTTGTGCAACTACTGGAGCTGCCCCTGTACCTGTTCCACCACCCATTCCGGCAGTAACAAATACCATGTCAGTATCTTGTAATAGTTGTTCTATTTGTTCCTTACTTTCTTCAGCTGCTTTTCTCCCTACTTCTGGGTCTGCACCTGCGCCTAACCCTCTTGTAAGTTTTTCTCCTATTTGAATTTGATTTTCTGCTTTCGATGTAATTAATGCTTGTCTATCTGTATTAATTGATATAAATTCAATTCCTTTTATTTTTTCTTCGATCATCCTATTAACAGCGTTGTTTCCACCGCCACCAACGCCAAATACTTTTATCTTAGCATTATTATCAGTTTCTAAATCAAAGCTTAGCATAATATCGAAACCTCCCTCTCTTGTAATTATTTCTATATATATATTAATTATATCATTTAATATTTAAATATTTAATGTATATTTATTAAAATAAATATATTTTATTGTTGTCTCTAAATTGTCTACTACTTCAAATGTCTTATGTACTATTAAACCTATTTTAAATATAACATCTATATTATATCATTTATTTTATTTAATTTGTTAAACTTTTTATAATATATATAACTTATATACTAAAAAACGTTAAATTGTACTTATTTTTACTTTTTGTACTTCTTTTTCTCATATTATTTATATGTATATAAGGTGTATTTTGAAAATGTCATATCAATTTTTCCGTAATTTATATTTTGACTTTTTAAATCAGTTAAAATTTGAGTCAATTTTGCCATATCATGTTTCATATCACCTTTTTTATCAATTATGACTTTTATTCCCTCTTTTGTGTTCATGTTAATTGTGCTGTTATCTAAAAAAGCAATACTATTGATTTTATTATCTAGTCCTTCTTTTTTAATATTTTTCAGCAATGAAGCTAATTTTTTCTTATCATTTTTATTTTCAAAATTTAATTTATTATCTTTTATAGTAAAATCAATTTGAACTATTGGACAGTTATCCTTTATTTTTTCATACTTTACTTTATCTATATAATTCATGTCTTCGTCAATGTAATAGTAATTGTCGCCTTTATCTTTCAAAACACAATTAATACCTTTTTCTTTTACATCTATTATTATTGAATGTGGTATAGAAAGTTTAACTTTTACACTTTCTATGTATCTACTTTCACTTACATTTGCCTTGATTTTTTTTAAATCATATGAAAATAAATTTTTACCTGTACTAACTTTAGCTAAATCTTTGACTTCAGTTTTTGAAAGAACTTGATTATTTACTACATCTATATTTTTTAAACAGAAAAAATCACTTCTTATAAATACTATAAAACAAAAACAAAATAGGAATATAAATAGAAATAACATTATCAATCGATTTATTCTTATTTTCCTTCTTTTCTTTTTCATAAAACCACTCCTGAAAATATAAGTTTATAAATCAAAAATACTACACCGATGATAATATTTCCTACATATAAATTAATTTTTTTGAAACAAATTAATACTAATTCTTTTTATGGTTTATATAAAAAAGCCAAAATATATCGAGCTTTGTATTTTATTATCAAAAAAAGATATAGAGGAAATCAATTTATTTTGATTAATTCTATATCTTTTATATTTAAATTATTAACTTATTTTTTCTTTATTCCTATAACTTTAGGTTCTTGTGCAGTTTGTTGTTCTACATTTTCTTCTTTAACTTCAGATTGCTCTTTTTGCTTTTTGTTTTTCTTTTTAGAGCCAACAGCTTCATTATAAGATTTCATTATTTCATTGTAGATTAAGTCAATTGCTTCTGGTTTACCTATTTTCTTTGCATTATTTGCCATATCTATTAGTAATTCTTTGTCTCCAAGTAATTTAAATACGGCTTCATTTAAAGATTGTGGTGTTAAATCTTTTTCTAAAATTGCAATTCCTGCACCTTGAGATTCTATACTTTTAGCATTGTATTCTTGGTGATTTTCTGCTGTATAAGCTTTTGGAATTATTATTGAAGGTTTTCCAAGAGCAGTTATCTCTGCTAAAGATATTGCACCTGCACTACCGATTACTATGTCACTTGCTGCAAGACCATCAGCCATATTATCTAAGTAAGGCATAACTCTTTGGTATGGTTTAAGTTCGATATCTTTTATAGTTTCTATAAATTCATCATAATAAACTTTTCCTGTCGCAAATATAAATGCAACATCTTCTTTTACCATGTTTTCTATAACAAGTCTCATAGCGTCGTTTATTTCTTCAGAACCACCACTACCTCCGTAGCATAGTACCATTTTTTTATCTTCGCTAATACCTAGATTTTTTCTCGCTATAAATTTTCTAGAATTTAATATTTCTTTTCTTACTGGGTTTCCTGTAAGAACTAGTTTATCTTGACTAGCTTCTGGGAATCTTTTGTGAGAATCCTCAAAACTTGTAAGAACTTTAGTTGCTACTTTAGATAATATTTTATTTGTAACACCTGGGAAAGAGTTTTGCTCATGGACTATAGTTACTCTTTTGTTCATTGCTGCGTTAAATAAAACTGGTCCACTTACATATCCTCCAGTACCGATTACGATATCTGGTTTATATTTTTTTACGATTCTTCTAGATTGTTCTAAACCTTTACATAGTTTAAATACTCTTTTTATGTTGTCTAAATCTATTTTTCTTTTAAAACCTTGAACTGTGACTGTTTTTAATTCAAAACCTGCTTTTGGAACTATTTCAGATTCTATACCGTTTTTAGTTCCAACAAATAAAATTTCACAATCAGGATTATGTTCTTTTATTTTATTTGCTATAGCTATAGCTGGGTATACATGGCCTCCAGTACCGCCACCGGCTAATAATACCTTCACTTCATCATCTCCTGTTAATTAATTTTTACTTTTTTTGAGATGTTTAACACAATTCCAATTTCACCCATCAGCACCGTGAGCGAGGTTCCTCCATAACTTATAAATGGAAGTGCCACCCCAGTCGCTGGCATAGAAGATGTTGCAACAGCTATATTGAATGCTGCTTGTATTCCTATTTGGGCACCGATTCCTATCACTACCATACATGCAAATAAATCCTTTGATTTTAAGGCTATCTTCACACATCTATATACTAATATTACAAATAACATTATAACTAAAATACAACCTACAAGACCTAACTCTTCGCCAATTATGGCAAAAATAAAGTCATTTTGAGGTTCTGGTATGTAAAAATATTTTTGTCTACTTTTGCCAAGTCCCAGCCCAAAAAGGCCGCCAGAGCCTATTGCATAAAGACTTTGTATAACTTGATATCCACTTCCAAGTGGATCTTGAAATGGGTCTAAGAATGCTGTAAATCTTTTTAATCTGTATGGTTCTGCAATGACTAAAACTCCAAATAATCCAATACCTGCAATTAACATAGTCATTACGAATTTCATATTCATTCCTGCTACAAACAACATAATAAATACAACTATTATTAGAGTCCCAGCTGTAGACATATTAGGTTGTAACATTATTAATATAAAAAATATTGATGGAATTATTAAAATTGGTATAACACCTTTTGTCAAAGATTTTATATTTTCATATCTTTTTTCTATGACTTTTGCTGTAATTACTATAGTTACAAATTTTGCTATATCCGATGGCTGAAATGTAGCTCCACCTACACCTAGCCATCTTTTAGCACCGTTAGCTTCTATACCTAATGGTGTCAAAACTAACGCTAAACATATAACAGTAAATATACAAAGTGGCAATGAATTTTTCTTCCAAATATTATAGTCTATATTTGACATGAACATCATTCCCACAAACCCTAGCACTGCATAAATTATATCTCTTTTTAAGAAAAAATAGCCATCATGGTGTTTAAATGATGCTTGAACATAGCTTGCACTAAACACCATAACTATTCCAAATAGTACTAAGGCTATTGTTGTATAAAAAATTACTAAATCAAACTCCGTCTTCATCCCCTTTGTAATTTGCTTTTTAATTTTCAAACTTTCATTAGGCATATGAATGACTACCACCCTCCTCATCGCTATTAGCTTCGAAGGAAGAGGTTAAATTATAAATTGTTTACATTATCTTTGAAGTCGCGTCCTCTCACTTCAAAGCTTGTGTACATATCCCAACTTGCACAAGCTGGTGAAAGTAAAACTACATCACCTTCATTTGCAAGCTGAGCAGAAGTTTCTACTGCTTCTTTCATGCTTTTTACTATTTTTATAGTTTCAAATCCTTTAGTTTTTGCACAAGCCTCTATTTTTGGTGCAGTTTCACCTAATAATACTAAAGCTTTTACATTTTGTTTTGCAATATCTAAAAGTTCGTCATAAGTACTATCTTTGTCATATCCACCAGCTATTAATACAATAGGCTTTTTATAAGAAGTTACTGCTTTAATAGTTGAGTCTGGATTAGTACCTTTTGAGTCATTTACGTACATAACTCCATTTACAGTTTTTACATATTCTAGTCTATGTTCTACTGCTTTAAAAGTTTTTAATACTTCTCTTATTACTTTAATATCTATACCTGAAACATATGCACTTAACGCTGCAGCCATGCAGTTTTCTAAGTTATGTCCTCCTGGTAAGCTAAGTTCATCTTCGTGAAGAAGTACTATTTCTTTATCTATATTTATTACTATATTACCTTCATTGTTTACATATACTCCTCTTACACCTTGGTGTTTTCTAGAGAAGTATAAAACTTGAGAGTTACATTTAGTTGATAAAGCTCTAACTGCTTCATCATCGTAATTTAATATTGTAAAATCATTTTCGTCTTGATTTTTAAATATATTAGCTTTTGCCATTATATAATTTTCCATTGTATGGTGTCTATTTAGATGGTCTGGTGAAAGATTAAGTATCATACTTACTTTCGGTTTAAATTCTACTATACTTTCTAATTGGAAACTACTAAGCTCTGTAATTAAGAAAGATTTTTCATCAGCTATACCGACAGTTTCTATAACTGGTTTTCCTATATTTCCAACTACATATGTGTCACATTTAGCTGTTTTAAATATCTCTCCTACTAAAGATGTAGTAGTTGTTTTTCCATTTGTACCTGTTATACCTATGAAAGTAGGATTATTTGATAATTCATATGCTAATTCTACTTCACCAATTACTTTTATATTTTTAGAATATAGTTTTTGTATAAATGGTAAATCAAGAGGCACCCCAGGAGATACTACTGCTAAATCGATATGATCTACTTCTTCTGGATGATATCCAAGTATATAAGTTGCATTTTTTATATCTTTTAATTCTTCTAATATATCTGCTAATTTTTCT
Organism: Clostridium sp. 1001270J_160509_D11; assembly: GCF_015667935.1. GTDB lineage: Bacteria > Bacillota > Clostridia > Peptostreptococcales > Peptostreptococcaceae > Intestinibacter. The sequence goes on from NZ_JADPET010000024.1 coordinate 20,801, forward strand.
TCAGCTTTTATATCGTTAACTGTTATCTTAGCTTCTAATTTATCTAATAATTTAATAGTTGATATACCAGTCTTTGCTAAACCTATAAGTAAAACATTCTTTCCTTTTAAATCCATTTTAATTTACCCCCATCACTTAAAATACTGCTAAAACACCTATCCAACATAAAACTACTGTTGCAATCCAGAATATGAATACAACTCTTGTTTCTGGCCATCCACATTGTTCAAAGTGGTGGTGTAATGGCGCCATTTTAAATATTCTTTTACCATTAGTTAATTTGAAGTAAGTTACTTGTATCATAACAGATAAAGCTTCTGCTAAGTAGATAAATCCTACTATTACTATTAATAGTGGTGAATTAGTAAGAGTAGCAAATGCAACTACTGCTCCACCTAATGCCATTGAACCTGTATCTCCCATAAATACTTTTGCAGGATATGCATTGAATCCTAAGAATCCTAAACAAGCACCTGCTGTTGCTGCAGCAAGTATAGCTACATCAGAATTAGATATTGATACTGCAAATAGTATGAAGAAACATGATACTATTAAAGTAACACCTGATGCAAGACCATCAAGTCCATCTGTTAAGTTAACTGCATTTACAGTTCCTATTATGAATATCATCATAAATGGTATATACCATATTCCTAAATTGATTATATGGTTTGTAAATGGTATAACAAGTTGTGTTGCGCTTGGTGATGCACTATATTGATAATATGCAATATATAAAGCAAGAGCAAACTGTAGTATTATCTTTTGATAAGCTTTAAGACCTAACGATCTTTTCATTTTTATTTTTATAAAGTCATCTAAAAATCCTACAAAACCAAATCCTACTATACAAATAAGTCCAACTATTAGTCCTTGACTTATTTTTGCTCTTGTAAGCCCTGTAATTAATATAGCTACTATCATCATAACACCACCCATTGTTGGTGTTCCGTTTTTTGCTAAGTGAGATTGAGGTCCTTCATCTCTAACCGTTTGACCAAATTTAAATCTAGCAAGCATTGGTATAAATATTGGTCCAAGTATTACTACTATTAAGAAACCAATCATTGCTGTATACGTAAGTTGTTTAATTCCTAACATTATTAAAACTCCTCTCCCTGTTGTTTCATCTTTTTTAATTAATTATTTTTCATTTGCGATTATTAACTTTTTTTATGCTAAATATTCCTATTTATACATTTTAATCTTAAAGTTTTGTATGATGACTGTAAAAATTTTGGTTGTGATATTATGTTTCCAAGTTTAAAAACTTATTTATAATACTATCTACATCTCCAATCTTATTAATTATATACCAAATCGCCTCATTTTTGAAGATATTTATAATATAAGTATTACGTCGTAACGCTTTCATTTACTTTATCTTAGTATTATTAAATGTATATGTATAATGTCTAGAGTTTTATAATGTATTTACTTAATGTATATTTATTTATTTATTATTGTTGTAGTATAGGGTTATACTTGAACCTTCGTTTACTTTTACTCCTGGCTTTGGAAACATATCTGTAACTATATTTTTTTCGTCTACTTCTATATCTGTATCTAAATTTGATTCTAAGTTGCTTTCTTCTAGCACTTTTGTGGCTTCTTTTATTGTTAAGTTTCTTACATCTGGAACTTTAACTTGTTTCTTTTCATTTTCTTTTTTCTCTTCTTCTGTATAAACTTTTTTAACTCCTAAATATTCTAAACTTTGGCTCATTACTTCTTTTATAATTGGACCTGCTGTAGTTGAACCAAATGCAACTACATCTGTCGGTTCGTCGACTATAGCAAGCACTACTATTTGAGGGTCATCAACAGGGGCTACACTAATAAATGAGCATATATACTTACCTTGTGCATATTGTCCATCTATAACCTTTTGTGCTGTTCCTGTCTTTCCTCCTAGTCTATATCCAGGAAGATAAGCTATTTTACCTCCACCGTCAGTAACGACAGATTCCATAACTTTTAACATTTTTTGTGATGTTTCTTTTGATACTACCTGTCTTACAGTTTTAGGTTCAACTTCTTTTGTTATGTTGCCTTCGTTGTCTGTATATGCTTTAACTAATCTTGGTTGCATTAATTTTCCGTCATTTGCTATTGATGAAACTGCAGTTATTAGTTGGATAGGGGTTACTGATATTGATTGACCAAAAGAAATAGTCGCAAGCTCTACAGGACCTACATCTTTTTCTTTGTATAGTATACTGTTGGCTTCACCAGTCAAATCTATACCTGTTTTACTTGTAAGACCAAAGGCCTCTATGTAATCATATAATCTACTTACGCCGAGTCTCTTTCCTAACTCTACAAATACTGGGTTGCATGAATTTTGAACTGCTTGTTCAAATGTTTCACTACCATGTGGTCTATAAGATCTCCAACATTTAATTCTTCTACCTTCTACAGTTACACTACCTGTGCATGTGAATTTTTCATTTGGTTTTATTACGTTTTCTTCTACTGATGATGTAGCAGTTACAAGTTTAAATGTAGATCCAGGTTCATAAGTATCACTTATAAGAGTATTTCTCCACATTTCATAGTAAGCATTTATTTTTTTGTCGTCGTCATAGCTGTCTAATAGTTCTTCAAAGTATGGATATATTGCCTTTGTAGGTTGATTTGGATCATAATCTGGTTTTGATGCCATTGCCAAAACGTCACCTGTTTTAGGGTCCATCGCTATTATTTTAACCCTCTTAGCATTGTTTAATTCATATGCCCTTTGAGCTGCTTTTTCAGCATAACTTTGGATTACCTCATCTATCGTTAAAACAATTCCATTTCCTTGAACTGCTTCATAATATTGTTCTACCCCTTGATTGATTTCTCTACCAGATGCATCTGTACTGACAATTAATTTTCCATCTTGACCTTTTAATTCTTTGTTGTACTGTAGCTCTATTCCTGTTACACCTTCTCCATCTGATGATGTATGACCTAATACATATGGTGCAAAATTGCCATATGGATAATATCTTTGTGGGTCTTCTGATATCCATATACCTGGAATAGATGCATTTTGAATTTTATCTGCAACATCATCATCTACCCAACGTTGAATTCTGACTAATGCTTGATTTGTCTTAGATAATAATTTTAATATTTCATCATAATCCTTATCTTTAACAATTTCTGAAATTTTTTTAGCTGCTTCTTTCTTATCTTTTACTTCAACAGGTTTACACCAAATAGTATATTTTGTGACACTAACTGCCATCTCCTTCATATTTCTGTCGTATATTGTTCCCCTTTTTGATTCAACAGGTATTTCTCTAGTTTGTTGTTCAGATGCTTTTGTGCTCAGCCACTCTCCTTTTATAAGTTGTAGATAACAAGTTCGGACTATTAATACTAAGAACAAGGTACACGCACAAACAAGGACTAAAACTAGCCTTTTTTTGCTTCTGATTCTTATCTTCTTCATAATCATCCTCCTCTTTATAATGTATAAAAATCATATTATTTAATCATCCACAGAAATATATTTTTTTTGATATTCTGCAGGATAAATCATATCTAATTTTTTGCTAGCATCTTTTTCAATTTTTTTTGAATTTTGGTTTACCCTTTTTTCAACTTCTAATGTCTGTAGCTTATTTTGTTTTTCTTTTAAATCTTTTTCTAAATAGTATATATCGTATTTTAAGCTAGAAGAAATCTGGTAAATACATAAATCTCCTATTCCAACTGCTCCACCATTATGAAGAGCTACTAAACTCATTCCTCTTGCACAGTTTCCAGCAAAGCAGTGAG
>NZ_JADPET010000250.1 GCF_015667935.1 Clostridium sp. 1001270J_160509_D11
ATTTTACAATTTTTTATCTATTTAATTCTTCCTATTTTAAAAATATTTGTATATAATTAATCTATATGCAAAGGTGGGGATGTAATTAATATGAAGTCAATAGGAATTATAGATTTAGGATCAAACTCATTAAAATTATTAATTGCAGAACAGAGACATTCAAATAATATAAATGTACTGTTTGAAAGAAAGCATCAAATACGACTTAGCGATTATTATATTGATGATATACCGAATTTATCGGCGATAGGAATATATAAATTAGTTTTGAGCATACAAAATTTCAACGAAAAGTGTAAATCGTTTAACTGTGATAAAGTAATTGTAGTTGCGACTGAGACACTTAGAAAATGTGCTAATAAAGATATTGTATTAAGTGAAATAAAAAAAGAAACAGGATTAGATGTTAAGATACTTTCAGGTTATGAAGAATCTTACTTAGGTTATATATCGACAATAAATACCTTAAATTATAATAATTATTTTTTAGTGGATATGGGTGGAGCAAGTATAGAAATAGCTTTAGTAAAAAACAAAAAATTTAAAAATTATGCTAGTCTGCCTTTAGGGCCTATTCCTCTTTCTAGTAGATTTAATTTATTTAATAGGATATCTCCTTTTACTAGGAATGAATTTAAAAATTATATATATAGGGAATTCAACAAATACCCATGGTTAAAACAAGGAAGAAACCTGCCAGTAGTGACGATTGGCGGTTCTATAAAAAATATAGCTCAGATTCATATCTGTAATAGCGATACTTATATAGAGCCTTGTTTACACAATTTTAAAATGAATTATTCAGAAATATCTTATATAAATAATAGAATTTGTAGTTTAGATTACAATGAAAGAGTAAATATAAAAGGCGTATCTAAAAAACGAGCAGATGTAATATGTGCTAGTTCTAATTTTATGAAGTACTTTATGCTTTATACACATAGTAAAAAAGTTATTATAAATAATTATGGAATTAGAGAAGGAATATTTTTTAGTTGTTTAGAAGAATAAACCTAGCTATATAAAATATAGCTAGGTTATTATTTATATTTTTATTTTTCTGGAGATTTTCTTTCTATATTTAATTCTTTATCAAGTTTTCTAAGGATTTTTCTAAATTCATGGTCTCCTTCTTTTTCAAGAACTATATGATCTCCTACTAAACGTCTAAATTCAGCATCTGATTTTTCAAGATCTTTATCACTTATGTCATCTAACTTTTTAAGTCTTTTATCAATATCTTCTATTAATTTTTTACCATCATCAATCATTTCTTTATTTAATTTATTTACTTTATCGTTGTCAGATGTACCTTCTTTTTCCATATTGTCTATAAAATCTTGAATTTTTGCTTTACTATCTATTAAGGCATCTTTTACTTCTTGTAAGTATTCTTTGTTACCTGGATAATCATGGTCTTTATAGTATTTTTCTGCACTGTCTACGTCACCATAAATATAGTAACTTTCTTCTAGTGGAACTATACTAGATTCATAGTTTTTAGTGTAGACATTATAGTAATTTTCATCAACTACTTTATCTGCTACATCTTCTTCTTTGTTTGCAGTATTGTTTGTGTTTGTGTTTTCATTTGTTTTTTTGTTACTACATGCAACTGCGCCTAAAACCATTACTAACGCTAATAATAAAACTAAAAATTTATTTTTCATATTAAGTCCTCCGCTTTAATTAATTTTCTATTTTATTATTTATAGTATCGGCACTTTTAATATCTGAGATGGCAGCCTATT
>NZ_JADPET010000251.1 GCF_015667935.1 Clostridium sp. 1001270J_160509_D11
TATTATCTGAGGCATCTTCCATTTTGTCAAGTAGATTATAATAGCTATTATTGAAAATATAATCCCTGGATTTATAAATATAAAAGTATTTTATGTTCCTAGAATCAGTATAATCATCATACTAATAAGATACTTATACAACTAATTTTTCCTGTTTTTCCACTTCCACTTCTGTTTCCTTATTTAATTTGTGGAAGAACGAAATTGTTAGTATAAGAATCACAACAATAGCAACTAAATCCGAAATCGGTGCTGCATATAAAATTCCATTAATTCCTGTTCCAACCTCTGCTCCTTCTAAAACATAAGGTAATATTATTGCTAATGGTGTGAAACAAACTATATCACGTATAACAGATGCCATAACTGCATATTTAGATTTTCCAATAGATTGGAAGAATACTGCTGTCATTTTAACAAGGCAAGTAACTGTCACAAGAGATAAATAAATTCTAAATGTTTTTACTGCAAATTCTTGATATAATTCATTTCCTGACCCAAAAATTCCTACAACTTCTTTCGGCCATAATTGGAAAATAATCGTCGCTGTTATACCAGTAATTAAAGTGGCACGAAATACTATTTTGTAAGCTTCACGAACACGATCCATTCTTTTTGCTCCGTAGTTATATCCAAAAATCGGCTGTCCTCCAAGCACAATCCCAGTTACGATATTTAAAACGATTGTATATACTTTTGTTTGGATACTAAACACAGAAATCGGAATATCCGGACCATATTTTGATAATGCACCATAACGTGCCAGTGTCATATTACAAACTAATGTCACCGCTACAATTGAAATCTGTGTTATAAAAGTTGCTGCTCCAAGATTAATCATTTTAGATAAAATAGGTAGATTAGGTACAAAGCTACTCTTTTTCAGTCTAAAACTCTTTGGCTTAAAGAAATAAATTGCACATATTGCAAAAGATACTACTTGACCAATAGCAGTAGCCCATGCCGCACCTGCAATTCCCCATTTTAATAAAAAGATGAATATTGGGTCTAAAATAATATTTATAATAGCTCCCATCACCATTGCTTTCATAGCAAATCCAGGACTTCCATCCGCACGAATCATACTATTCATTACATTTAATAATAAATAAAATGAGAAAAATGCTGCTACAATACGGAAATAAGTTACTGCAAGGTCTAAAGTCTGATTTGACGCTCCAAAAAGACTCATAAGTGGTACTGCTGCAACCTCACATATAATCATAAGTACAATACTAATAAGTAAAGTTACAGTAATTCCCGTTCCAACAGATTTGTGTGCACTATCCGTATCTTTCCTTCCAGCACAAATACTCAGGTAAGATGCTGCACCATCTCCCACACACCATGCAAATGCATTTGCAATACAGATTACCGGGAATGAAACTCCTGTAGCTGCATTTCCTAAATAGCCAAGTGTACTATTTCCAATAAAAATTTGATCTACAATATTGTAGAATGCACTAATTAAAAGACCCATTACACATGGTACAGAGAATTTTAATAAAAGTTTTGAAATTTTCTCTTCTTCTAAAATTTTGTTTTCATTTACTAGTTCCATAATTCCTCCTAGTTTGTTATTTTTTTACACAATAAAAAACTACCGTAATAGTTTTGCTGTTCGAAAAAACTTATAGCAAAACTATTACGGTAGTTTGTAGAAACATTCATCCAATTATGAATTTATATAAGTATCATATATTATTTATCGCAATAATATAACATATTAATTTTATATTTACAGATC
>NZ_JADPET010000252.1 GCF_015667935.1 Clostridium sp. 1001270J_160509_D11
ATAAAATGTATGGTGTTCCACTAATAACAAATGATGGTGTAACAATAGCTAAAGAAATAGAATTAGAAGACAGATTTTAAGGTTCAAGCATATCAAGATGGTAGTTTTAAAGAAGTTACATTAGAAGATGTAAAAGGTCATTGGTCAGTATTTGTATTTTATCCAGCAGACTTCACATTCGTTTGCCCAACTGAATTAGGTGATTTAGCAGATAACTACGAAAAATTCAAAGAAATAAACTGTGAAATTTATTCAGTATCTACAGATAGTCACTTTGTACATAAAGCATGGGCTGATGCTTCAGATACAATAGGTAAAATTAAATATCCAATGTTAGCAGACCCAACAGGAAAATTAACTAGAGATTTTGATGTAATGATAGAAGAAGATGGCATGGCTCTTAGAGGTACTTTTGTAATAAATCCAGAAGGCGAAATAAAAGCTTATGAAGTTCACGATAACGGAATAGGTAGAAACGCTGCTGAATTACTTAGAAAAGTGCACGCAGCTCAATTTGTAGCAGAACACGGAGATCAAGTTTGCCCTGCGAGATGGACTCCAGGAGCTGAAACTTTATCACCGAGTTTAGATTTAGTAGGTAAATTATAATAGATAAATTTAAACATTTAAGTATAGATACTTATCTATATTACTATCTATATAAGTTTATATATAAATCCAACAATTTAAATATACTATAAAATCCAAAGGATTTAATCCCTTGGATTTTATTTTGTCTAAATTAATGTTATAATAATTATCTTGGGATTAATAAAATGGATATATACCACGAGGAGGATTTATGACTAAATTGATATTTTGCTACGGAGCAATGAATTCAGGCAAAAGTATGCAACTTCTTACATGGAAATACAATTATGAAGAAGCTGGATATAAAGTACTTTTATATAAACCTGCAATGGATACTAGAGGGAGTTTTAAAGATAGTAACAACAAAGGCGTAATATCTTCAAGAGTAGGCCTAGAAGCTGATTGTACTCTTGTTTGTGAAGATGAAGCTTTTTATAAATATTTAGACGAAATAAACGACTCTAAAACTATAATAATGGTCGACGAAGCTCAATTTTTAACACAAAAACAAGTAAGAGAATTATACGAAATCTCTCTTAAATATACAGTAGTTTGCTTCGGATTAAAAACAGACTTTAGACAATGCTTCTTTGAAGGAAGTAAAGCATTATTTGAATTAGCTGACGATATTAGAGAGTTAAAAACAGTTTGTGCATGTGGCAAAAAGGCAACAATAAACGCACGCATAAACGAAAACGGAGAAATACTTCTAGACGGAGAACAAATCGAAATAGGCGGTAATGAAAGATATAAGTCTATGTGTAAACATTGCTTTGAGACAAATAAAAAGTAGGGTAGAGAGGTAAGGTTGTAAATCTCTTTAAAATACAGAAAAATAACCACAGGTTTTTGCTTGTGGTTATTTTAGTTTATATAATTTTACGAGGGTGATTTTTTATAGTCTTATAGAATGTAGATTTAATTGACAAAATTTTAATTGGTATTATAGAAGCTCAACTTAACTTATATTTTTGTTAGGTAGCTAACAATATATTTTTTTTAAAAATAGAGAAGTGGTATATATTTAGGGATCTAAAACAAAATAGGCTATATAATGCTATCTTTTATT
>NZ_JADPET010000253.1 GCF_015667935.1 Clostridium sp. 1001270J_160509_D11
GTAGCAAAGTAATTATAAAAATACAGTTATTTATAATTAAATAAATAATTTATCATAAATGCTTAATAAATTAAGAAATGTGCTTATTTTCATATGTTATATCAATGTAACCAAAATTTAACACAATCATATAATACTATTATCTAAAAATTGAAAAGGAGAATAAAGTATATGACATTAACAGGAGCGCATTATATTTATATTTTATTCATGGTTATAGTCCTTGTAACTATGATTATGAAAAAGGATGTTATAATTCCGTGTATCCTAGGAATCTTTTGTCTAGGATTGTTTTATACGCATAATATTGCAGGATCGTTAGGAGCAGTATTTAATTCATTTATTGTGTCTTTAAATGAACTCGGTTCCATAATTTTGATTATATCTATTATGGTTGCGTTGTCAAAAACACTGGAAACAAATAAAGCCATAAATTATATGGTTAAACCTTTTTCACGATTTATAAAGAATCCTACATCAGCATTCTTTGTAACAGGTTTAGTTATGTTACTACTTTCTTGGTTTTTCTGGCCAACACCAGCAGTAGCATTAGTAGGAGCGGTTTTCCTACCAGTTGCTTTAAATGCAGGTCTTCCAGCTATAGGTGTGGCAGTAGCGCTAAATCTATTTGGGCATGGTTTAGCATTATCTACTGACTTTGTAATTCAAGGTGCACCAGCTATAACAGCAGGAGCTGCAGGGATTGAAATATCTCAAGTAATTCAAGAAGGTATGCCTTTGTATTGGGTTATGGCAATAGTTACAATAGGTGTAGCTTTTTATGGACTTAGAAAAGATATCAAAAAAGGAAAATTTGATTTAGAATTACAAGCTGTAGAGCATGAAGAAATCACAGAATTTAATCCAAAAGCAAAAATAGCTGTATTTTTAGTATTAATAGGATTTGCTTTAGATATAGTAGCAATGTATGTATTCAAATTAACAGGTGGAGATGCAGCTGCATTATTAGGTGGAACTGCTGTACTTCTTATAATAATAATTAATATAATGAATTTTAATAAAAAATGTTTTGAACAAACATGTGATAATATTATAGAAGGATTTGTATTTGGTATTAAGATATTTGCAGCAATAATTCCTATAGCAGCATTCTTCTATATGGGTGAAGTTGCGCCAATAACTGCTGTATTAGGTGAAGTATTGCCAAGTGGCTCACAAGGTTTATTATCTGATATGGGTGTAGCATTATCAAATACAATACCACTTAACAAATTTGCAGTTTGTAGTATACAGACAGTAGTAGGTGCAATAACAGGTCTTGATGGATCTGGATTCTCAGGTATATCATTAGTAGGTTCTTTAGCTAACGTATTTGGTACAGCTGTAAACGGTAGCGTAGGAGCTTTATGTGCATTAGGTCAAATTGCAGGTATATGGACTGGTGGAGGATGTTTAGTTCCTTGGGGATTAATTTCAGCAGCAGCAATATGTGGTGTAAGCCCAATAGAACTTGCAAAGAGAAACTTAAAACCTATATTAATAGGATTTGCTGTTACTACAATAGTAGCTGTATTTATAATTTAATATAACGTAACTAGTGGTGCGACTAGTATAGAACTTGCACAAGAAGCTTTAAGTTATCATATAGGATCTTTCGGATATA
>NZ_JADPET010000254.1 GCF_015667935.1 Clostridium sp. 1001270J_160509_D11
ACCTTAATTTTTTAATATTTATAAGTATAATTTGAAACAATGTATTTGTTTTTAAAATCAATATAAAGTCCTTTCGACATAAAACACACTAAAATTTTATTAATTTCAATAAAATATAGCATTAGATTTATTTTTTTAGTCAAAATGCAATTTAATTGTAAAAACACAAAATAAATTAAATATATTTGTTGTTTTTATTTTGATTTATTTTAAAAGGATTTTAATAAATCTTATAGAAATATATAATAAATCGAATATTTAGATTTAGTACTTAAAAAATAATTAAAAATTTGGAGGGGGACATGAGAGTGGAAGTATTAAAAGTTTCATCAAAATCTAATCCTAATTCTGTAGCTGGGGCTTTAGCAGGAGTACTAAGAGAAAGAGGTAATGCTGAGATACAAGCAATAGGAGCAGGAGCTTTAAATCAAGCTATAAAAGCCATAGCAATTGCAAGAGGTTTTGTTGCACCTAGTGGTATGGATCTTGTATGTGTACCAGCATTTACTGATATAGACATAGATGGAGATCAAAAGACTGCTATAAAATTGATTATAGAACCTAGATAATGGTTTTATAAAAAATTGTGGGATTAAAAATAAATAAGAAAGCAGCTCAAGTAAATGAGCTGCTTTTTTATTCTTGCATCTTTCTTCCCACATAGTCGGCGTATTGTGGAGTTCCAAGGTGGTATCCACCAGAAACCTCAAGTATTGAACCTGTTATGTATGAAGAGTTTTCGCTAGCGAAGAAGAATACAGCATTTGCGATATCTTCTGGAGTTCCCATTCTATTTAGTGGAACATGTGATAAAAATGATTTTTGGAATTGTTCATCCATCGAGCGACTTACAGCATCTGTAGCTGTCATACCTGGAAGAACAGCATTACATCTTATATTGTATTTTGCATATTCCATAGCTATTTGTTGAGTTATGTTGTTTACTGCTGATTTTGATACTCCATATCCAATTCTAGATATATCTGGCACAGTACCGCTTATAGAAGATATATTTACTATACTGCCGCCTCTGTTGTTTTCAATCATATAAGGTATAACTAATTTAGATATTCTAAATACGCTACCTACATTTAATTCTAATAATCTGAAGAATGATTCTTCATCCGTATTTATTAAATCATGGTCCTTTTCTGGATTACCAGTACCATAATTATTTACTAATATGTCGATTTTACCTTCTTTTTGTATAACTTCATCAACCATTGCTTTGTAGCTATCTACATTAAATGCATCAAAAAATACAGGTTTCATATTTAAATCAGCATAATTATCGCATATCTCTTGAGTTGCGTCTAATCTTCTTACTCCCATATAGACTGTTGCACCTTCTCGTGCTAATTTTAGCGCGCATGCAAGACCTATCCCTCTAGTTGCAGATGTTACTATGGCAACTTTATTATTTAAAGCTTTCATGTCAAACCTCCTGAAGTCCGTTTTATATTATATTATTAGATATACTATGTTATTAATAAGTTTATCTATATTTTTTCAATAATATCTATTTTACCCAATTTTATATGTTTTTAAATAATAATTAATA
>NZ_JADPET010000255.1 GCF_015667935.1 Clostridium sp. 1001270J_160509_D11
TATCGAAAATAAAGATTCTCCTTTATTTTGTTTTGAATGGTCTATTAATTCAGCATTTTTTAAATATATTTTTTATCTTTAATATATTATCTACACTTTTTAAAGTAATATTACATTTACGTTTTATTTAGAATAATTACTAAATATGATTTAAAGTATACTCTCCTGTGCTACAATTTAATAAATCAAATTAATTAGAAAGAAGGTATATTTTATGTTAATTTTTATAGGGATATTATTTACTTTATTAATACTTGTATTTAGTGTATTAAATAATATATTCCTTGGATTCGGACTTAGTATATCTCTTTTATTTTTTACATTTGTCGCTTTAAAAAGAGGATACTCACTAAAAAAAATAGGAATGCTTTATTGGGTTGAGGCTAAAAAATCACTAGATATAATAATTATATTGATTTTAATAGGTATGCTTATAAGCTCATGGTTAAGCTCCGGTGTAATTTCTAGTATTATTTACTACGCTTTAAAATATATAAATCCTAATTTATTTATATTGTGCGCGTTTTTGATTACGAGTTTAGTATCTATGCTTATTGGAACTTCTTTTGGAACAGTAAGCGCTGTAGGAATACCCCTTGTTATAATAGGAAAAGCAGCTGGAATTAACTTAGGTCTATTAGGTGGGGCAATTTTTTCTGGGGCATATTTTGGAGATAGAACTTCTCCCCTGTCATCAAGTTTACTTTTGCTTTGTAATTTGACTAATTTAAAATTATTTGATTATGTAAAAAAACTAGTAATTGATAATATTATTCCTTTTATTTTGTGCATAGTATTTTACCTCGTATTTTCACTTAAATACCCACTTACATCTATAGATAATCGCCTTAGTATAGAATTATATAATTACTACAATGTATCTATCTTATTATTATTGCCAGCTATCGTACTATTTTTACTTTCTATATTTAAAGTCAAAATAACTCACTCTCTACCAATAAGCATATTATGTGCTTTTATATTAGATATATTAATCCAAAATACAAGTGTTTATAACTTTTTAAATTGTCTTATTTTCGGCTATACAAATAATTCTGATGTATTAAAAAATATAATTCAAGGTGGAGGTATAATCTCCATGTTAAAAACATGTTATATAATTATAATTTCTTGCTGTATTTCAGGATTTTTCAGCGGACTCAATATATTTGATAGCTTTAAAGAAAAATTAAAAGAAAAAAACTTATCCCAATCATCTATCTTTTTAGTAACAGTAATTCTTGGAATAATAAACGCCGCTGTAGGTTGTAGCCAAACTATAGCTATTATATTGACACTCGATATTGTCAAAGATTTATATAAAGATCAGCCAAATGATGAATTGGCACTCGATATTTCAAACTCAGCAATATTAACTCCTGCACTAATTCCTTGGTGTATAGCTGCTCTTGTGCCTTCTTCACTACTTAAAATAAATATCTACAGCTATATTCCATTTGCATTTTATCTTTATATAGTCCCTATAATTCACTTTATTAGAAAAAAATTTAATCTTTTTAAATCTGAAAATAAAGATTTAAATAAAGAAAGTATT
>NZ_JADPET010000256.1 GCF_015667935.1 Clostridium sp. 1001270J_160509_D11
TGGCATATTTATCTCTTTATTTTAAATGATTATTTATATATATATGTGTATTAATTTAAAATTTATTTACACTTAATATCTCTATAACAACCTAAAAGTTTAAAATATTTAGAGTTTCTCGCAATTACATTTACCGCTTGTTTTATATTTTCATCAAATAGATTTCCATCAAAATCTACAAAGAATATATAGTTCCAAGGGTTATTTCTATTTGGCCTAGATTCAATTTTTGACATATTTAAACCAAATTCTTTAATATCTCTTATTAAATTATATAATCCTCCACTAGTATCTTCAACTGAGAATAATATACTTACTTTATCACAGGTTTCATCACACTCTAAATCTCTACCTATAACAATGAATCTTGTATAATTGTTTTTTAAATCATTTACATCTTTTTTAATTATTTTTAAATCATATAATTTTGCAGCTCTTTCAGATGCTATCGCTGCCTTACTCTTATCTTTTAAATCAGATACTAATTTTGCTGATATTGCTGTATTAGAATAAGGAATTAAATTATAATTTTTATGCTTATCGAAAAATTTTGTACTTTGTTCAAATCCTTGTGGATGAGAGTAAACTTCTTTTATATCATCCACTGTAGCACCTTTTATTCCAACTAGATTTTGACTTATTTTTATACATTCTTCTCCAACAATATATAAATTATATTCCTTTAATAGATCTTCTACAGTTCCAATTCCACCAGTTGATGAATTTTCTACTGGCAGTATTCCATATTCTATTTCCCCACTTTCAACGGCTTTAAACACTTCTTCAAATTTTTCATATGATTTAGCTTCTTTTATATTTTTAAAATATTTTAGCATAGCTTCATTTCCAAATGAGCCTGCTACACCTTGATATCCTACTACTAAGTTTTCCCTATCATTTTTATAAGGTTTAGTATATATTTTATTTTCTGGATATATTTCTTTTTGTTGTACTAATCTACTCAAATACATCAGGTTATCATAAAAACTTTCTACTAATTCTTCATACTCCTTATTTTCTAAATATCCCTTGTTTTTTTCTATAACCATTTTCTCTCTATCCGGATGAAAAATTTGCATGTTATTTTCTATTTTATATTTAGAAATAGCTTTTGCAACGTTCATTCTCTTTTCTAATAATTGTGTTATTTCTCTATCTATTTTATCGATCTCTACTCTATAGTCTTCTAGTAACTCCATCCTATCACCCTTCCTATATCTAAATGCATCATTTACTATGTGTTATTAAAAAAAGAGAACTCCTAAGAGTCCTCTTTTATAAAATAAGTATTATTTACCAATTCCATATTTTAAGATTTAACCTTTAAATTAAGATTAATATGAACTCATTAGAAAAGATTTATTTTTTATATTTTTGCAGTAAAAGTATCCAGCGCTAAAATAAAAGCCCCAGAACATAAAGTAAAAAAAGTTATATAATTTTGCAAAGTCTTTTCTAATTACTTTCATCATTTTTTCCTCCATTTAAAGTATTTTTATAAATGAAACTATCTATTTATTGTTATTTGATTAAATATATAGTTTCAAAAAT
>NZ_JADPET010000257.1 GCF_015667935.1 Clostridium sp. 1001270J_160509_D11
TTTATATATAAATAAAAAAAGGCTGAACTGTACGCAAGTTCAACCTTTTTTATTTGAATATAAATTTATATATATAAGCTATATTAGAGATTTATATAATTTAGCTATATCTTCAACTGATGTTTCTTTTGGATTTCCCGGTCTACACGCATCATCATAAGCAGATTGTGCTAAAAATTGAATATCTTCTTCTTTCACAATATCTTTTAAATCCTGTGGTATACCTACATCTTGTGCAAGTTTTTTTACTGCATCAACTGCTGCTTTTCTATATTCTGATACAGTCATATTTTCTGTACCTTCAACTCCCATAGCTGCAGCTATATATTTATATTTATCACCAGTTGAATCTTCATTATACTCCATAACAGTTGGCAATATAATTGCATTAGCTACTCCATGAGGAGTGTCGTATAATGCTCCTAGTGGATGTGCCATTGAATGTACTATTCCAAGACCTACATTTGAAAATCCCATACCTGCTATATATTGACCTAAAGCCATTCCTTCTCTTCCTTCAGGTGTATTTTCCACAGCTCCTCTAAGACTTCTTGATATTATTTCTATAGCTTTTAAATGGAACATATCTGACATTTCCCATGCTCCAATAGTTATATACCCCTCAATAGCATGTGTTAATGCATCCATACCTGTTGCTGCAGTAAGACCTTTTGGCATACTTGACATCATTTCTGGGTCAACTATTGCCACAACTGGTATGTCGTTAGTATCAACACATACAAATTTTCTATTATTATCTACATCTGTTATAACATAATTTATTGTAACTTCTGCAGCTGTCCCGGCAGTTGTTGGCACAGCAATAATCGGTACTGATTTATTTTTAGTAGGAGCAGTACCTTCTAAACTTTTAACATCATCAAATTCTGGATTATTGACAATAATACCTACTGCTTTTGCAGTATCCATAGATGAGCCACCACCTATTGCAATTATATAGTCAGCTTTAGACTCTTTGTATTTCTTTACCCCAGTTTGAACATTTTCTATTGTAGGATTTGCCTTTATATTTGAATATATTTCATAATCTAAACCTGCATTATCTAATATTTTAGTAATTTTAGTAGTAACATTAAGTTTTATTAATTCTGGGTCTGAGCATAAAAATGCCTTATTTAATCCTCTTCTTTTTACTTCTGTAACAATTTCATTTATTGCCCCTGTGCCATGATAAGAAACTTCATTTAATACTATTCTATTTGACATTATTTTTCCCCCTATTTACTATATCTATTTTTAGTTTTAATTTAATTATAGTCTTTTAAAAAGGTAATTAATATCAATATAATTTCTTTTAATATAATTATTTTCACTAAAAAAGCAGCATATTATAAAAATATGCTGCTTTTTATCTTTTATGAAAAAAACTTTTCTTTGTTTTCACGTAATAAAAAAAGATTACGTGGCTACGTCTTACTCTCCCAGGCGGTTGCCCACCAAGTACCATCAGCGCTCAGGAGCTTAACTTCTGTGT
>NZ_JADPET010000258.1 GCF_015667935.1 Clostridium sp. 1001270J_160509_D11
TTTAATATTATACAATTATTTTAAATTATTATTTTTATATAATTATTTTGTGACATAAATATGTAGGAAGGTGATTATATTGAAAAATAATAAAGAAGTATTTTACAAACTATGTTTAATACTGTGCGCAATTATTTGGGGAAGTACTTTTGTAGTAATTAAAGATGCTACAAATACTATGACATCAGGATTTATAAATGCAGGTAGATTTACAATAGCGACACTTATTTTACTTGTTATATATTTTAAAAAGATAAAAAATATAAATAAAACTGAATTAAAAGGCGGAATTTTAATGGGAATTTCGCTATTTGGAGGATATTATCTACAAGTTTTAGGCATGGAGTATGGCTCAAGCGCGGGAAAATGCGCATTTTTATCAGCGACATTTTGTGTAATGGTGCCGTTTTTATCTTGGGCAGTATTCAAAAAAACACCTGATAAATATAGTGTGATTGCAGCTATTTTATGTGTTATCGGTGTTGCGCTTGTATCTGTTGAAAAAAATGCAACAATAACACTTGGTGATGGAATAATCTTAGTTTCGACGTTTTTCTATGCTGTAAATATAATGTTTACATCAGAGTTTTCAAGCAAAGAAAGTGCAGATGTGAAGGTTCTTGCATTTTTACAAATAGCAGTAGTAGCAATTTTAAGTTGGCTAATTGTAATAATAAAAGGTGATATACCACAAGCTTATAATATTAGAGCTGTTATGGGAGTTGTTTATTTAGGTGTATTTGCAACAGCGTTATGTCTGCTGATTCAAGTTATTGGATTAAAGCATATAAATTCTACATCAGCATCAATAATTCTAAGTTTAGAGTCAGTGTTTGGAGTAATTATATCAATAGCATTTTATAATGAAGTAATTACAACAAAATTGTTGATTGGATTTATAGTTATTTTTATTGGAATAATAGTTTGTGAAACTAAATTGAGTTTTATAACAAATAAAATAAGTATAAAAAAATTAGATACAGGAAAATATAAAGATAAATCTAAAAAAGAGTACTTTAATGCTGAGATACAGCGCTCTAAAACGTCAATCTAAAATCTATATGAATATAAAAATCCCCTAATTTTAGGGGATTTTTTCTGTTAAACACCTTTCAAGTAAAAAATTTGATATAATGAAAAATATGAGTTTAAAATAATAAAAATAAGACTATAAATAAAAAAGAAAAATAATTTTGCAAATTAATAATATAAAGAGGTTTTGTCATGAAAAGTATAATAGAAAAGACTTTAGATACAGGAAAGAAGATAGCTTTGACTGCTATTATTACATACGGTGCAATTAGAGTTTTAGAAGATGAAGAAGAAAAAACAACTAGAATAAAAGAAGTACAAAAGACAAAAAGAAAAAAATCTAAATATAAAAATAAAAGAAAATTTAAAGTTAAAAAGTTAAAATATACTTGTAAGTCAAATATGGTTGCAGTAGTATCTGACGGGACTGCTGTTTTAGGTCTTGGGAATATAGGCGC
>NZ_JADPET010000259.1 GCF_015667935.1 Clostridium sp. 1001270J_160509_D11
TACTTAAAAAAGATAATGGTAAAAAGAAAGCTAAATTAATATTAACTACAGCTATCAACCCAACTCCAGCAGGAGAAGGTAAAACTACTACAACTATAGGTGTAGCTGACGGTTTACAAAAACTAGGTAAAAATGTATTAGTTGCGTTAAGAGAACCTTCTCTAGGACCAGTATTCGGTATCAAAGGTGGGGCAGCAGGTGGAGGATATGCACAAGTTGTTCCAATGGAAGATATAAACTTACACTTTACAGGTGACTTCCATGCAATAGGAGCTGCAAACAACTTACTAGCAGCAATGGTAGACAACCACATACACCAAGGTAATGAACTTAGAATAGATCCTAAGAGAATAACTTGGAGAAGATGCGTAGACATGAATGATAGACAGTTAAGAAATATCGTTGATGGTTTAGGTAAAAAAGGTGATGGTGCTGTAAGACAAGATGGATTTGACATAACAGTTGCATCAGAAATAATGGCAGCATTCTGTTTAGCTGACGATATAGCTGATTTAAAAGTAAGATTAGGTAGAATAATAGTTGGATACAGCTATGATGGAGAACCAGTAACAGCTAAACAATTAAAAGCTAATGGAGCAATGGCAGCATTATTAAAAGATGCATTAAAACCAAACTTAGTACAAACATTAGAAGGAACTCCAGCATTTGTTCATGGTGGACCATTCGCTAATATAGCACATGGTTGTAACTCAGTTATAGCAACAAGAATGGCTATGCACTTTGCAGACTATGTAGTAACTGAAGGTGGATTCGGTGCTGACTTAGGTGCTGAAAAATTCTTAGACATTAAATGTAGAATGGCTAACTTAAAACCTGATGCAGTTATAATAGTTGCAACAGTTAGAGCATTAAAATACAATGGTGGCGTAGCCAAAACTGACTTAAACGAAGAAAACTTAGAAGCGTTAGAAAAAGGTATACCAAACTTATTAAAACACGTTGAAAATATAACTCAAGTTTATAAATTACCAGCAGTAGTAGCTATAAACGAATTCCCAACTGATACAGAAGCTGAAGTTGAATTAGTTAGAAAGAAATGCCAAGAATTAGGCGTTAACGTTGCTTTATCTCAAGTATGGGCTAAAGGTGGCGAAGGTGGTATAGAATTAGCTAAAGAAGTTATAAGATTATGCGATGAACCAAATGACTTCCAATTCTGCTACCCAGACGAATACTCATTAAAAGAAAAAATAAATGCAATAGCAACTAAGATATATGGAGCTGACGGTGTAGATTATACTCCAGAAGCAGAAAAAGAATTAGCTAACTTAGAAAAAATAGGCTTTGGTAAAGTTCCTGTTTGTATGGCTAAAACTCAATATTCATTAACTGACGACCAAACTAAATTAGGTAGACCAACTGGATTTAGAATAACAGTTAGACAAGTTACAATATCTGCAGGTGCAGGATT
>NZ_JADPET010000025.1 GCF_015667935.1 Clostridium sp. 1001270J_160509_D11
TAATTTATAAAATGGTTTACATACTAAAACTCACTTAATTTATATACTGAATCATACTTAAATGCACTAGATTGATAAAAAATTAACCTTTAAATAACAAATAAATAATAGATATTTAAAATACAATTTGATATTTTGTTAAAACATTTTCCCGACATGGTTTTACATTTAGCAGCATTTATAGAATATTTTGGGTTGTGTTGAATCATCTTTTTATATATTTTGTCTATATTTTTAAACGTATCGAATGATAAAGCCGAAATTTATTTCATTTTTTTCTTAATCATCGTGCGGTTACGAACAATACTCAATCCATTGATATTACTTAGATTTTAAATAATTTGAAAATATTACCAGGAAAAAGTTATCATTTCATGTCGAAAAAAGTATTTACAAAATTATTTTTTTAACATATAATCATAATTGTCCTCGGGAAATCCCCTAACAACTGGAAGGAAACCACTTTCAAGAAAAGGATTCTTGATTTAAGGAAAAATTTATTTCAGATTTAAGGAAAACAGTTCCGAGGAAAACAAAAAGGATATTATAGAAAAATTTTGGAGGTATCATATTATGATGAATATTTTAATGGGTACTGCGTTATTACTAGTAGTACTTGCTTTATTTACATTATTTAGTTATAAGGCGCCACAAGGTATGAAGGCTATGGGTGGTCTTGCAAACGCTGCATGTGCGTCGTTCTTAGTGGAAGCGTTCCACTTATCATTCTTTGGAGATGTTTTAGGTATAGAATTTTTACAAAATGTTGGTAATGCGAACGGTTCGTTAGGTGGGGTTGCTGCTGCAACTTTAGTTCCATTAGCTCTTGGAGTTTCTCCAGTTTATGCTGTGTTAGTAGGTTTAACTTGCTTAAACTTCAAAATATTACCAGGTTTCATAGCTGGTTACATAGCATCATTTGTTATTAAATTCTTAGAAGAAAAAGTTCCAGCTGGTCTTGACTTAATAGTTATAATATTAGTTGCTGCTCCTTTAACTTACTTCATAGGAGATGTTACTAGCCCAGTTGTAAATGGTGTTTTAAATACTGTAGGAACAGTTTTAATAGAGGCTTCAACTGCTTCTCCAATAATAATGGGTATAATCCTTGGTGGATTAATAACAGTAGTTGCTACTGCTCCACTTAGTTCAATGGCTTTAACTGCTATGATAGGACTTACTGGTGCTCCAATGGCAATAGGTGCCTTATCAGTATTCGGTTCTTCATTCATGAACTTCGTGTTCTTTAGCAAAATGAAATTCGGTTCTAAAAAAGACAACATAGCTGTTGCAATAGAACCATTAACTCAAGCTGACTTAATATCAGCAAATCCAATACCTGTATATGTTACTAACTTCATAGGTGGGGCTATGTCAGGTGTAATAATAGCTTCTATGGGACTTGTAAACAACTCACCAGGAACTGCTACTCCAATAGCTGGTCTTGCTGTAATGTTCGCTTATAACCCAGCAATAAAAGTATTAATAGCTGCTGCTGGTTGTGCTTTAGTAAGTATATTAGGTGGATTTATAGGATATGCAATATTCAAAAATTACAAAATAGTAACTGCTGACGTAGTTCGTGGAAACGATAAAGAAGAAGTTGCTGCTTAATATAAAAATAAAGGTTGTCGCAATAATTGTGACAACCTCTTTTTATTTATTCTCTTTTTATTTATAAATGATATAGAAAAACTCATAACACAAATTCCTTTAAGTTTAATTTTGATTTTATGTTTATAACTTTACATATATATAACTTTTTCTTATGACTTTCACTTTTACTTTTCTTTTTTGCTTTAATTTTATGATAAAGTCTTTTTCAAAATGATTATTCCAAATACAGTATCAAATTTTTTCACGATATCTTGGATTATACCGCAAGATTTAAAGCCGTATTTATAATAAAACTTTGTACTTATTTTATTTTTTGTAGAAAGAAGTGCGATTAAATTCTTAATTCCCATTTCCTTTGCATCATCTTCTAGTCTTTTTAAGCAGTGATATCCTATTCCCTTTCCTTTTGCATCATATGAAAGATAACAAATCACTTCTGCTGTTTCTTTAAGTGTCTTGTAGTTTTTGTAAGAACATAAGTAACAAAAGCCCACTACTTTATCATCTAATTTGACTGCATATGCTGGATAGTCTTTTATATCGTCTAAGATCTTTTCATAAAAATTGCTAGGCAGTTTATTTCCTGGAAAGGCTGCAAATGTATGCTCAATATAGTAGTTGTAAATCTCCATTACAGGATATTTATGTTCCATAGATAATTTTTCAAAACTCAAATTCATACATATTCCCCCTTTAATATTACATTCTTCTTTTGAAATTGCTAATTATCCTTGTAGTATAATATATTTGCCCATACATATAAAATATTCCTTATAAATCAATATTTAATCCATTATGCTTTTAATACTTCAATTTATATATTGTTATTGTTTTTTTTAACAATGTTGATATACAATATAAGTAAGATTTATTATTTTTTATTATAGTGAGGTAATATGAATGAGAAAAGACAAAACTTTATCAAGTGCCACGATTAGAAGGTTAACCAAGTATTATAGATATATTGACGAATTAGATTTAAAAAATATCCAGGTGATTTCATCATATACTTTAGGCAAAATGATGAATATTAGCCCTTCTCTAATTAGACAGGATTTTAACACAATTGGGGAGTTTGGACGCCAGGGGCATGGATACCAAGTTCAAACTTTAAAAAAAGAAATTGGCGATTTTTTGGGAATTAATAAACTACATAATATGGTAGTTGTAGGTGCGGGAAATC
Source organism: Clostridium sp. 1001270J_160509_D11 (assembly GCF_015667935.1). Lineage (GTDB taxonomy): Bacteria > Bacillota > Clostridia > Peptostreptococcales > Peptostreptococcaceae > Intestinibacter. The sequence goes on from NZ_JADPET010000025.1 coordinate 2,801, forward strand.
TAGGTCAAACCCTAGCGAATTATGACGGATTTTCACAAGTCGGATTTCCTATAAAAGCATTGTTTGATATAAATCCAAAACTTATCGGAATGAAAATAAACGAAATCGAGATAATCGACTTAGATAATTTGAAAGATTTTATTAAAAACAACAATATAAATATCGGGATATTATGTGTTAGAAAACACTGCGTCCAAGAGATGACAGATATTTTAGTCGACGCCGGGATAAAAGGTATTTGGAACTTCTCCGCTCCTGATATAAATGTACCTGATGATGTGAAAGTCGAAAATGTAAACTTCTCTAATAGCTTGTTTACTTTGTCTTATCTTATGAACGATAAATATTACTCTAAGTAAAGGATCTCTGTTGTAGAGGTTCTTTTTTATTGTAATTTATTTTTATATTATTTAATGTTTCTAAGTTTTAATGGACTCTTTTGTTATTAATGGAGTTTTTTAATTTTATAAGCTTGGCGTTTTGAGCAACGGAATCTTTGATTCGTTGGCGAAATGAACGCAGTGAATTTTATTTTAAAACTTTAGTTTTTAAATAAAACTTAAATAATAAATATAAAAAGATGTAAAACCAATTCAAATTGTCTTTGATTTTATATAGTTGTTATCCTTATTCTTTCCTACTCGGTATAATATTATTTTTTATTTACTATTTTAATTTTATATCTATTTAATCTCTTGCTTACTTATTATTTAGTTATTTAATTACTCACTTACTGCCTTTTATACTGTTTATAAAGTGTCAAGATTTTCAGGAAAAATATAGTTTTTTTAGTGAAAACCAAATATATTTTTTATATAATATTACTAAATACTGGAGATAAAATAAAAATAATAAACGATAATAGTAAAAATAAATAATAATAATAATACGGAGGAGGTCTATTATGACAAAGGAAGAATTAAAAACAATTACAGAAAGTGCGTTTAACAATTTATTAACTCAAAGATACTCTTCGGAAGAGTTGATAAAACAAATAACTCTTCTCAGCGAAGAAAACCAAGAAGAGTTAAACCCAAACCAATTTGCTATGTTTTTATTTTACCAAAACATTGAATTTACTAAAGATTATTTAGATAAGGTATTAGAAGAAGTGCTTTTAAAAGATACCGTAAAATAGTTTATTTTCACAAAAAATAATCTGGCATCTACCTATAATGCTAGATTATTTTTTGGAGTTTTTAATAATATTTTTAAAATTCACTTTAATATAGCCGTTTAAATATGTTCATTTTTCACCTCAGCTATTTAAATATTTTTCGTATATTTTCTTCTCTGCTATTTTAATAGCCTCAATTGGATCATAACCCATCTTTACATATTTCTTAGCTATTTCTATCAATTCATCTATTCTGTCCAACATAATTATCGCCCCTTTGAATTAAAAAACCTATCAAAACTATTATTTGTAATTATTTAATGATAAAATTCGATTATTTATTTATTAGATAAACGTATTTAAATAGCCTTCTTTTTTTTATATTTAAATTATTACATTTCTCGACACCTTATATTGTATATTGAAAATATAAATTAATATATAAGTTAATCATATATCTTTACGCTATATTCCAACATTTTACCCGCTATTTCGGTAACATTTTATATATTTTTAAATATTATATAATAACACTTTATTTTTATTTTGAAGTAGATTTTTAATCTACAGTATATTTCAACTTACAGTATATTTAATTTATATTTAATTTTAATTTGCAAAATATTTTTGAAGTGAAAAACTTAAGTACAAGGATGGTGATTTTAATGGCTGTTGTAACTGGTGCATTAATTTTTGATGCAGATAGAAGTGGTGAAATCGACTTTAGAACTGACGGCGCTATAACTAATACACCTTTAGTTTTACAAAGTACTGATGGTAGTTTTAATACAGTCGCGACTTTAACTGATGGTGTCGGCGACTTTGAGTTTTTTAATGTACCTGCCGGAAATTACAAAATAAGTGTTGTTGATGGATATACAGGACCTATTACACCTAGCCCAGCAGACTTTGCTACGGCTGCAAAACCCGAAAAAGAAATCACACAAGGCAAGGTCCCCAGTTATAAAAATGTGCTGCCAGCAGACAGGCGTACAAAAGGAATAAACGCATTAAACGCAGTATTACCTACAACTTTATATATTACAGTAACTGAGGATGCTCCCCTAGATGATGTCTACTTTTATATAGGCCCTGCTTTATATAAAAATTATATATTAGATAAATGTAGTTCTTTATCACCTAATAATCTAATATCAGCTGGAGATAATGGGACATTTGGCGACGTCGAAATAGGTAGCGAGCCAAATAGCGGTCCCGCAACTAATCCATATAGTAATTCATCTCTTATGTCTGATTTTACATGGATTAAACAATCAAACGAAATCCCAATAGGAGATTACACTATTGGAAATACGACAAAACCATATAATGAAAGTGAACTCTACGATTGGTGGAGATTATCCGACCACACGACAAGTATAGAAACAGGTAGAATGCAGATTGTAGGCGGCAATAGTTCAAACAAGAAAGCTTTATCGACTACTGTAAATAACCTCGAAAAAAACACAACTTATTTATTTACAGCTTGGGTTGCAAGTTTAAATAAAAATCAATCTCCATCAGATTCCAAAGTAGGCGTGACAGTAGATGGTCTAGATACACATACTCCACTATATAGCAACTTAAACCACATGATAAGTACAGATCCTAAACTACCAATTTGGCAGGAGATAGGCGTTAAATTCAACACAGGCGAAAATACTTCAGTTTCGCTAAATATGTTAAGTGTAGCACCTATGTATTTTTTCGCTATTGATGATATTAAACTGAGAAAAGTTACAAACTTATGTAGAACTACTTCAGGTAGTGTATGTGATAATTTCTGCGTTACAAATTGCGTAAATAAACATTTAACTTGTGTGGGCGATATTTTGACATTTAATATTTGTATATACAATACAAGTGAATTTAGTATGGGAAGTAATGACTATCCGATTATTTTTTCAAATGTTTTATCTGATTGTGCTTGCTTTATTCCTAACACACTTTTACTAAACAATATACCTTTAAGTTGTATAAATTTATGTAATATTAATCTAGGTATTTTTAAACCATATGAATTAAAAACAGTCGTCTTTAGTGCATTTATACAGTCTAATTTTCAAAGGCTACTGACGAGTTGTGCTAAGATAATTTATATAGATTCAGACTCAAATATTTGTTGTACTAATAACACGATAGCTATTATGATTTTATAACGAGTAAAAATCAAATTTATTTAAAAGGAGATGAGTTTATGGCAAGTATAACAGGATTGCTCATTTTCAATGTCAACAGAAGTGGATTAATCGACTTTGCAAATGATTCAGGAGTAGCAAATATACCGATAGTTTTACAAAGTACTGACGGCGACCTTAGGACAATTGCTACTTTTACTGATGATAGCGGTGAATATAAATTTTCTAATGTACCTCCTGGAAATTATAGAGTCGTTGTAGCAGATGGTTATTCAAAAACTATTTTACCTATCCCTACTGATTTTGATGCTAATGCAAGAGCCTCATCACAAATTCAAGTAGCAAAAGTACCTAGCTATACATCTATAGCTCCAGAAAATCGAGTAGACGGTATGAATGCCTTAAATACGGTGACCTCGACTACTGTAAATCTAACTGTAACTTCTACTGTAGATGTATATGAGGCGGATTTTTTAATAGGGCCGGCTATATATCTAACCCAAACGCTAGAAAATTGTCTAATTGTATATCCCGACAATTTGATTAAGGTTGCTAGTAATGGGACATTTGGTGAAGTTTCACAAGGAAGTAGCCCTGACAGTGGACCTAGTAATAATCCATATCCAAATGACAATATTACTTCTTGTTTTAAGTTTACTAAGCAGACAAACGAGCTTTTTAGAGGATATTATACGATTGGAAATACAATCTCTCCATATAGTGATGATTATAACTGGTGGAGGTTATCTGATCATTCAACAAGCACAGAAACAGGACTGATGCAAATTGTAGGTGGAGATGGGTCAAACAATGCATCATTTTCAACTATTATAAATAATCTCAATGAAAATACGACTTATTTATTTTCATTTTGGATAGCAAATATAGATAAAAGTCCAAACCAGATAAATTCAAAAGTAAGTGTATGTATAAAGGGGTTAAACGACTGTTGCACCTTATATAGTGATTATGAACAAATATCTACTAATTCACATTTACCAATATGGCAACAAGTCAGCATAAAATTTAATACATGTTGTAATTCTTGTATTTCAATATGTATTTGTAGCCCAGTTTCTATGTATTATGCAGTAGACGATATAAGTTTAAATAGACTTTCAATAGCGTCATGTTCTTGTATGGCTAAATGCGCTTTATCTATTGCAAGCTGTGCAGATAGGTACACAACTTGTATAGGAGATATTATAAGATTTTCAGTAGCTATATCCAATAATACAAATACTATAATAGGTAATTCTTCTCGTGTTTTTTTATACAATAATTTATCTAAATCGGCTTCCTTTATTTTAGGAAGTCTGATTATAAATAATGTACAACTCTCTTATTACTTTGATATATATTGTATAGATTTGGGAGTGTTTAGCCCTTGTGAAGTCAAAACCATTTGTTTTGATGCTGTTGTAAATAATTGCTTTATAAATCCAATTTATAATATATCTCAGATAGTTTATAGGTATAATACACAAGTTTCAGATAATTATACTTATTGCTCAGATAGAAGTGATGTCGCTATCTATATATGTTAATCTTAAACCTTAGTGATGTAGTGTCTATATAAAATCAGCATTAAAGTTTATTATATAAAAAGGCTGTAGAAGTATAATCTACAGTCTTGTAGTATGTGTTATAAAAAAATTACGCAAGTTTGTAAACTCCCCTCTCTTCATTCTCCTCAGTTTGTGATACAATATAAAAGGCTCATCCAAATTTGGACGAGTTTAATATATTGAGGAGGAAACATTAATGAGTTTTTTTAAAGATTTATTTTCATCTTTATCTTCTAACAAGACTTCTGAAAAACCCTCTCAAAACACAGAACTTTTAACTAACAGCGCAAAGAGAGTTATTCCTTCTATTGCAGATTATTCTTACAGAAATACAGGCTTAAACACCATGACTTTCGAGGATTTAAAAGATGTACTTAAAAATGATGTGTTTGAGAAAAAGCTAAATCGTGCATGTGGCGACAATATCGTATATACTGATATGCTAAAAAAAGACATAGTTTATTATTACAACCTTATGGATGATTTAAACGACCATATTTGCTCGATTTTAACACATAGAAGATTGCTTAGTGTAGATGAGTGGATGGATATATTCTCTGATATGCAGAGAAAAAACCTTATACACAATATTTATGAGGCTAAAAATAGCGACATATTAGACGATTATAAGTACATATATGGAGATGATTTAATACGTAGATTAGAAAGCGACTACACTTGGATGTATATAAATTCGAGTTTACTACTTGGTTGTGTAAGTGCGATTTATGAAAAACCACACTTTGGACATGATTTATTCGACAGCTCGTCAGAAGTTGTTGTAGACGAAATCAACAAATGTTGTGAAAACTGGACTGCACATTTCTTCTCGCTAAAATCATCTACTTCAAACTCAAACAAAAGAAATGTTCAAAATGCGAAATCTTATAATTCTTACGATTCCTCTTATAAAGCAGAAGAGAAACCTTGTGAACCAGTACGTGAAATTATAAAAGAAGTTACAGAAGAAATAAGCACATCAAACGCTTTTGAGGAGATTTTTGAAGAAGTTTATAAAGAAAGAATAGTAGAGACAGAAGTTTCAAAAGACGATTTCAAAGAAGATACTTATAAAGATATCTACAAAGAAAATACATACGATATCTATGAAACAGAAACTGCTAACACTAATTTAGAAGATGATTTTGAAGAAGTTTATGAAACACAATCTTGTGAAATAGATTTTGAAAATAAAGTTGATTCATTAGATACAACTGAGAAATATTTATGTGAAGAAGTTTATGAAGAAAAAGCTGTTGAGGCTGTTCAAGTAGCAGAGGTGAAAGTTGCCGAAGTTGTGAAATTAGCAGAAGTGAAAGTGTTTGAGACGAGTACACAAACTGTAGAAGATACATTTGAAGATACGTTTAACGAGACTTACTCACAAACTTACGCAAGCGAGACTTATATAAACAAAGAGGCACCTTCTATACTTCAAAAATGTGAAGAAGACGAAATAGTTGAAAATAGCTTTGCATTTTTAGAAGATGACGACGAACTTGTTGTAGCTGATTCAGTCATTAAAAAATACGAAGACTTCGACCCAATTGAAGAAGATTTTGAAATAGCTGAAACTGGAGAATATGCTGAGTCTGAAGGACATGTAGACACTGTCAATACTGTTGATGTGTCTGTCGATGAGCCTTCTGAAATAGAAACTTCAGAATCTAGTTATTATGAAGAAGATAAAGCTGATTTAGAAAATAATACAGAACACTTGTTGAGTGAAGATGCGAAAAACACAATTTGGCATATTGTCCAACAATCGTTTAAATATACTGATTTCAGTGCATCTACTTATCAAGATTTCCAAGATTTTATGAATAAAAACGTATTTGATAAAAAACTAAATCGACTTAATTGTGATATTAGGAGGTATTCAGACGATCTTAAAAAGAATATCTTATACTACTACAATCTAATTGAAGATTTAAAATATCATCTTCACTGTCTTATAACGAATAAACAACTTATAAAAGCGGATAAATGGATGGAAGAGTTCGGTAAATTGCAAATTGCAAACAGAGTACACGAAATAGCAGGCACACCAAACGCCGATATTTTAGATACTTATGACAAAATAGCAGTCCAAAATCTAGTTTCTAGCTTAGAGAGAGACTACACTTGGATGTATCTAAGCTCGAACTTATGGCTTGGATGTATATATGCAATATACGAATATCCAGAATTTGCACCAGCTCTATTTGCAGAACCTGCAGGCTGTATAGTTGATGAGGTTATGTATGAATGTGATGATGTTATGATAAATTGGAGATCTGGGAGATAATTTTAGGGGACTGGGAGCAGTCCTCTTTATTTTTTGGATTATTTTATACATATATTTTTATAACAACAATCTATACATCTTGACTTTGATGTTGTTGCTTTCGGAAAAAATCCCTCCATTACTTTAAAATACTCCTTTATACTTTTTTTAAGTTTAGAGATGTCCTTTTCTTTCACATCAAATTCTTTTACTAGATTTGAGCTTCTTGTATATACCAAAAAACATTTTTTAACCTTACAATCATACATTTCTTCTATCATCAAAGCATACATTAACATTTGCTCCTTATATGTTTTATATAAGACTTCATCAAATTTAGCAAATTTATAATCTAATGGTGCCATTGTATTATCATTTAATGTCAATACTTCATCTACTATGCCTTTAATTTTATACTTTTGAGAATATAAATCTACGTTTATTTTTTTGTCTATTGCACCTAATTTTTTTCGTAAGTATGTTTTATTCTCATTCTCTTTTTTCAGATGTATTTCTTTTCCCTTTTGAACCTTAAATCTTTTCTCTTCAAATTGTGGTATGTTTAAACATTTCATATAATAAATAAACCTTTTACAATAATTAAATTCAATCAATTCTGATGGCGTAATATAGTAATCAAATTCATCAAAAAAACTTTGAGATGATTTCATCTGTAACCAACTCCTTATCGAAAACTTGTCCAATTAATCCAGCTTGATTTAGTCCTTTTTTAGTCATAGGAAATATATAAACAGAATCTTTATCCAAATCAATTATATCTTCCATTTTCAGTTTAAGTTCATCAAAATCATTTTCTTCTATCTCTCCTAAAAATACACTTTTTTGAACTCTATATAACCCAACATTTTTACATACCTTAATTGCATTTCGTCTTACTTTATTACTTGAAATATCGTAAACTACCCACACCAACAAATCAATCATCTCCCTTTAAAATTCTATTGGCTATATTATGGCAATCATATTGTATTATATTTTGTAATTCTATTTTTCTTCCTTTATACTGTATTTTCTTTTCTATTTCTTCATTATATTTAGATATTAATACTTCTTTACCAGATTTATTTAGATATAAACCTCCTTCAACCTTATCAAAATACTCTTGTTTTATCTTTTTAGTTGAGAAAAGTTTAAATACAATTTTATCAATATAAATTCTATACATCTCAATTAAATCGAATACAAACGCTTGTCTATTATAATTATCTATATGCATTATCCCTATATATGGATCTAGACCGGCTAAGATGCATGCCCTCTCAACATTAGAGTACATTATTCCATATCCGTAATTTAACATGCAGTTAAATTCATCCTTTGCAGGATTTTTGCTCCTTCCATTAAATTTATATTTTTCAGGCATTAAATCAGACAATCTTGAAAAATATACTCTACTGGCAGTACCTTCATACCCTTGTAAAGTACCTCTAATACTATTTATTGATGTAGTATCCGATATTAGTTTAACTTTTTCGATTAAATTTTTTATTTTTTCAACATCTTCTTTAATATCAATCTTTCGGCTATCTCTTCTATTTGTTGATAATTCAGTTAAAAAATCTGCTTGGTTCTTCATTTTCTGAATCAAAAACTCTTTTACTAAGATAGTTCCCATTTTATTTGAATCTAGATTTAACTGTCTTTTTCTAATCGTGCTTATACTCCCCACTTTAGAGTGCCATACCCTACCAAATGGTTTTCCATACTTTTTTAAAAATACTATATCTATATTATTTTCAACAGCAAGTTCAATAGCATCAGTAGATAATGCTGTAGATGTAGTTATTATGATTTGATCGACTTTTTTAGCTGCTATTTCTTGCTTTTGACCTTCCTTTTTTAAACAAAAACATTCACCTACTTTAGTCAGGTATACCCCTTCTGAATTAACAACCAACTTCATAACCTCACCACCTTTTTTAATTTACTTAATTATGATTTCTGCTAATAGGTTTTAAATTCCTTTTAAATTTGACAATTTATTTTTTTTGAGTGTTGTATGAGTAATTATAATTTCCTTGTTTTATTGGAACTTACTCTATTACAAGTATACGTAAATTCAAAACTGACGAGATAACATTAAGTTTTAATCCTTGTTTTATTGGAACTTACTCTATTACAAATATAATATAATGTTTACATTACATGATTTTCAAGGTTTTAATCCTTGTTTTATTGGAACTTACTCTATTACTACGAAAACACAAGAAAAGCAGATAATGAGAATATAGTTTTAATCCTTGTTTTATTGGAACTTACTCTATTACACAAATAAATATGTGTCGTGCTACTATTGTATCAAGAGTTTTAATCCTTGTTTTATTGGAACTTACTCTATTACTTATGAAAAATATAAAAAATCAATTATTAGAAATGAAGTTTTAATCCTTGTTTTATTGGAACTTACTCTATTACAAGTTCATATGTTATCAATAGGAGCATTTAATGCTTTATGTTTTAATCCTTGTTTTATTGGAACTTACTCTATTACTTAAGGTCCTTATATTTCTTTTTATTTTCTTACATAGTTTTAATCCTTGTTTTATTGGAACTTACTCTATTACATAATTGTTAGCATCTCCTGTTTTACTATATAATTCGTTTTAATCCTTGTTTTATTGGAACTTACTCTATTACAAAAAGCAAGTGCTGTTTAGGAGGAAAACATGATATGTTTTAATCCTTGTTTTATTGGAACTTACTCTATTACTCCTAGAACTTAGGTTTCCCTAAGAGTTGGACTATCTGGTTTTAATCCTTGTTTTATTGGAACTTACTCTATTACACTCAATAGAAAACTGTTGGCAAGGAGTTTTTCCATGTTTTAATCCTTGTTTTATTGGAACTTACTCTATTACCTATACTAGACTCATCTTCCCCATCACTTGCTATCATTGTTTTAATCCTTGTTTTATTGGAACTTACTCTATTACTAAGAGGTATATGGATGGTTGCACAAGCATTATATGCGTTTTAATCCTTGTTTTATTGGAACTTACTCTATTACTAATTGAGGCAACAATTTGTGAAAATGGAGTAAGAATGTTTTAATCCTTGTTTTATTGGAACTTACTCTATTACTTAGATACATTCTTTTTCAATTTACATTTTCCTGTTTGTTTTAATCCTTGTTTTATTGGAACTTACTCTATTACAATTTCTTAAAAGAAGCTGGAGTATATAAACTTATATTGTTTTAATCCTTGTTTTATTGGAACTTACTCTATTACACGTTTGAATTTCTTATTTTATCTCCATATATCCCTTGTTTTAATCCTTGTTTTATTGGAACTTACTCTATTACTGATTTAGAAATAACAAAAACTGAATTAGCTATGTGTTTTAATCCTTGTTTTATTGGAACTTACTCTATTACTATTTTGAAAAAATAGGAGGAAGATAATGTTTACGTGTTTTAATCCTTGTTTTATTGGAACTTACTCTATTACCTCATAATTACAAGAGTATTTGTACCTATTTTAGTGTTTTAATCCTTGTTTTATTGGAACTTACTCTATTACACTACAAGGAGGCAGTGTATGAGGAACTGCCAAAGGCGTTTTAATCCTTGTTTTATTGGAACTTACTCTATTACAGAATAGGAGCTTTAAAACAATATGAGGTGGTTATAACGTTTTAATCCTTGTTTTATTGGAACTTACTCTATTACTAGGTGATGTATATAGTTGCTTATCAAATAAAAAATGTTTTAATCCTTGTTTTATTGGAACTTACTCTATTACGATTATAAAACAATTACACAAAGGTCAAACTTAAAAGGTTTTAATCCTTGTTTTATTGGAACTTACTCTATTACCATCATAGGATAACAGAACTATCAGAAGGAGGAAAAGTTTTAATCCTTGTTTTATTGGAACTTACTCTATTACAACAATACATAAATTTTTTATTTTTATTACAATGAAGTTTTAATCCTTGTTTTATTGGAACTTACTCTATTACTTCCTTTAAATTGTGTAAATTTATTGCCAAATACCCAGTTTTAATCCTTGTTTTATTGGAACTTACTCTATTACTTAGCACTTGGATATTATAGTGATATAATGCGTTATGGTTTTAATCCTTGTTTTATTGGAACTTACTCTATTACTATAACAAGTTGTATCAGTTTGAGCACCTGGTTCTTCGTGTTTTAATCCTTGTTTTATTGGAACTTACTCTATTACTTAGGCTCTCTAGCAAGTGCGATAGGAAACTTAATAGAACGTTTTAATCCTTGTTTTATTGGAACTTACTCTATTACAAAAACGGTATAGACATATATTCCTCCAAGGGGACTTGTTTTAATCCTTGTTTTATTGGAACTTACTCTATTACTCAATAGCAAAAATTTCATATATGAAAAAAAATTTTAGTTTTAATCCTTGTTTTATTGGAACTTACTCTATTACAAATCAATCGATGAATATATAGATGGAGATAAAAAACGTTTTAATCCTTGTTTTATTGGAACTTACTCTATTACTAGATAATTTATGTAGCACCATAGATAAATTAGCAAGTTTTAATCCTTGTTTTATTGGAACTTACTCTATTACTCGTACACATTAAACCCATTGAAATCACTGTATTTCAAGACATTCAAAAAAATATATATTTTTTTAAACACTGATATTTTCAACAAAAACACCCTTATTTTCATCTATCAACATACTCCTCTAATCCAGTAATTTCAATATTTCTATAGATCAAACTCCTATTTTTCAAATAATTTGTTAGGAACAATTTAATCAAACTATGCTTTTTATTGTACCAAATCCTCTAGAAATACTCTTTCCAAGGGCAAAGTTATCTGGTATTTGAAAATTAGTATAAAATTCTCCCACAAATCCTTTCATATCATTTCCTTTAAATTTTACATCTCTTTGCTTTAGGTTTAACTTTACTTTTATAATTTCGTCAACTGTATATCCCATCCCTTTTGAAAAAGATAATATATTTCCTATAAGGATTTTTTGTAATATCTTGTCTTTTTCTATTATATCTGCTTGATTATATTTTTTTATATTATTTTGATTTAATGCCAACCAAGGAGTCATAAATTTATATTTTATAATTTTATCTGTTATACCTAATTTTACTTTTTTACACGCTATTTCCCTTTGATTAGATATTATTTCTTCTTCACCAATTTTCAAAACATCTTCTAAAAATATCTCGTTTTGTTGAATTATTTTTGCTCCTTCATCAATACCTAATAATACTGGATTTTTGTCTAATACTTTGTATTGTATATTAGGATATTTATATATAAATTTATCTGAATGATGATTGTGCATCTCTTCTATTTCACTATATTTATTTGCAAAATACCCCCTTATAAGCGGCGCTGTAGATGGACTCACTTCAATATCTTTATATATAACTTGACATACCTGGACTTCTTTCATAATCTTCTCCTTCCTACCATATTACCTGACTTTGCCTAAGGATACCCTCATCTTCAGAATAATTTGTTTTATCTATGTATTTTATTTTATATCTTTGTATTTCTTGATTATTAATTTTAGGCATATCTACAATTGGTATAGATACTGTGTATTGTCTCAAAATCCTAAATTTATTTTTAAGTTCAATATTATCAAAATCAGTTCCATTTGATAATTCATTTATTATAGAATCACTAATCTCATCAGCATTTATAATGATATCTTCTTTTCTAAATTCATCATTTTCTATAAGCTCAAACTTATTCCTAAATTTTTTAAGCTCTAATTTATCAATAAGTTTTAATAATTCATCAGACTTATCATTAGATAGTCTCTTTTTGACTTTAGAGAAATATTCTAAATTACAATCATAAATATCTTTCTCTTCTATGATTTGTTTATCTTCTAATATCTCTTCTGTTGTATTTAATAAGTATCTAGGATATATATAATTACATAATCTAGATCCATTTTCACCTACTATTTTATAAAGTTTTACAATACCTCTTACTCCTATGCCATTTCTATTTGCTCTTCCTGCTGTTTGGTTTATTGAGTCTAATGGTGCAAAATCTCTATATACTATATCCATGTCAATATCAACACCTGCTTCTATAAGTTGAGTTGACACAACAATATATTTTTTATTACTATTTTTTATTTTATTTATTTTTTCTAGTCTTAACTTTGGATAAATCTCTGTAGATAGATAAATTACTTCTCTTTTCGTATTTTCTTTTATATATTTATATACTTCTTTAGATGACCTCACTGTATTTAAAACGATTAAGAAACTTTTATCATTATTTTCACAAATATCATCTAGTACTATATCTTTAAACTCATCTAGTGTTATCTCATTTTGTGAGTAATTTTCAATAACTATTCTGTTTAATGCTCTAAAATATCTTTCTTTATCTTCTATGAGGTCTATAGTGTTTAATATTATAGGCATAGTGGCTGTTACTAATATAATGTAGCAGTTGTATTCTTTTGATAGTATTTGTATAAATTCTGATATTATCTTATAGTATTTTTCATCAATAGCCTGAACTTCATCCAGTATTATAACTGAATTTGCTAGTCTATGAAATCTATTTACTATAGAGTTTTTTCCTGTTTTAAATATAGTATTTAAAAGTTGAACAAAAGTCGTCGATATTATTTTACTTTGCCAGTTTTCAAAACAAAAACGAGCATCATAACCTTCAAACCCATAATATTCTATAGGTGTTACACTGTGAAACTTTATCAAGTCATCAGATGTAATTTTATCTTTTGTGTTGCTACTTACTATATCTTTTAATACCTCATAATTTTGATCTATTACTGATGTAAATGGAAGTGAATATATAATTTGAGGCTTTATATTTTCATCTTGTTGTACAATCTTATTTGAGATATAAAATGCAGCAGAATAAGCTAAGATAGTCTTTCCTGTTCCTGTTGGCACATTAATCGAAAATAGCTTATCTTTATTTAAATCTATTTTATTTAGCTTATTTAACATATCATCATATATATTATTTCTTAAGTTAAATACATCTGATTTATTAAGTTTTTCATTGTTTGTGGTTAAATCTTTTATTAAATTTGCTTTGTAATTTTGTATATATTCAAGCGGATATGGAATATCTGGCATATATGCACATCCTCTTATAAGTTGACTTTTATCTCCTGTCAACAACAGCGAATAGACATACATACATAAAAGCAAATCACTTATATTGTATTTTTTCTTTCTGAATTCTTTTTTTATACTTTTTAAATTAGACTCTTGGCTTATCCAATCTAAAAAATCTTCTATTTTTTTATCGTTTAAGTATGGTTCGTATATTTGGCTTAATTCAGCTAATGTGTTTTCTCTTATATCCTTTATTTGTTTTTTAAACTTCCATATTACATCATCTTTTGAACATTCTTCATTTGCATTGTCTATATCTCCATGATGCTTTTTCACAATTAAAAATCCAAGATGCTTCCATTTTTTAGGAAGCATCCAATATGTAAATAAAGCTGACAACAGACCATGATCTTTTTCCCTTCCATCATAGTTGCCTTCTAAATATTTTTGGAAGTATGTTGTTCCTTTGCCAAAGTCATGGCACATACAAACTATTTCTATAAAATAATCTATATCGTGGTTTATTTTATGTGATTTATGAGTTTTTATAGCTATATCTGCTACTCCTACTAAGTGAGTGTATAGAGTTTGGTGTGGGTGAGATTTTAGCTTACAAGAATATGACATTGTACTCACCTACTTTATAACTATTATCAGTATTTACGCTTATTTTATTTTCTCCTGTAGCAAATATCACTTTTTTATATTTTGTATATTCTCTATTTTTATCATTATCTATAGGAATATTATCTGTAGTAAGAAGAATATCACTATCATCAAAATCTATTGTATTTGAATCTAAATCTACTGTACTAATAATTCCATATTGTCCTTTAGGTAGTTTTTCACAATTATAAACACCTTCATACTCAAGTTTTGCTATATGTTCTGATGCACCTAGATATGGAGTAAATACAACTTCGCCTTTAACTAATGAGCTTTGTAGTTTATTTATAAGGTTTTCGTCTGCTTTTATAAATATTCTGTATTTTACATCTCTTAAAAATTCTACATTTGATGGAAACCTAAATATTTTGTCACTAGATTTCATATTTATCAAATTAAAAGACTGCATATCCTTTTTAATTTCGTTTATAACTTGGACAGCTACTTTTATATCTTTTGTTTTTTCATAAAGTTCTTCTCTATTAATTCCAAGAACTGCCCCTATCAATCCCCTCACTGCTACTGGATGAATTAATAGATATGTAAGAGCTGATGTAGTTGTGTATGATTTTCTAAATCTGGCATAATCACCTCTCACTTTAAAAACTAAACATTTCATATCTACCAACTCCATCGCTATATAGTTTTAAATTCAAATCGTTCATCTATATTTAATAAATTTACGCTTGGATGAGAATAAATAACTATTTTTTCTATGTCATCCTTTTTATAATCGTAATATTTTGATAATTTATTTAAATCTATTTGTACCTCATCTATACTTCTAAGCTCTTCATCTTGCACATCTTTTAATATATCTATATAGTCTAATTCTCCATCTAATTTATTATTGTTATAAACTACTTCTATTAATAATCTCGGCATTTGATTTTTAGATGTACTTCTGTAGTGCTTCATCCCATCTATAAGAGCTTCTATAAATAAATCTATATCTTTATCATCTACATCTATGTTTTGTTTTTTAGCTACTAAATTATTATAAATTGCATAAGTTTTAAATAGTGCATATGGTGATATATATTTTCCCCAGATAGATGCCTGTGACTTTCCTTCTGAACTTGCATAAGCTGCATTTCCCTGCATAAACTTAATTTGTGCTTCATGGACAGATTTACTCCATGCAACTTGTAGTGGTCCAAAAATATCTCTCTTTGGTTTTGTTACTACTGCTCCAAATAGTTTAACATCTATATAATTATCAGTTAGATATTTTTCAAGATCATCATCTTTTATTTTTGCTTGTTTTTGAATTGTCTCAACTCTTTTTTGACAAGTTTGGATTTTTCCTTTTTCTTCAACAGTCTGAACTAATACATTTTGTCCTTTATTTATCCATTCCTCTCTTACAAATCTCTTTACCCTTACATCAGATGCTTCTAGTTGACCTGTTACTTCATCTTGTCTCGGTCTATTTTCGTTTAACATATCTCCATTTGGATTTGCCATTGTTGAATCCCATACTAATAAAAATTCACGTGATTTTGTATTTGACATTATATCATTTCTCCTTTATTTTTATTTTTCTTTAGCTTCTTTTTTAGTTTTTGCTTCTTCAATTCTTTTTAAATCATCTTCAAACATTATATCTAGTCCCCAGAAGAATATATACTTAGCTTCATCATTATTAAGCTTTTCATTTGGATTAGTTGCCATATAATCTCTTGCTTCATTCATATCTTTTCTTATTCTATCGTAGTATGCACTATATTTTTGAAGTTTTTCTCTACATGTATCAGCAAACAAGGTAAACGTTTTACTATCAAATTTTCTTGAATAGAAAAAGTTCTTTTCTAAGTGAGAATTTGCATAACTATCATTTTTATTATCTATTTCATCAGATTTAAAGTAAGTTTTAGATGCATTTATAGTATCACGATATATTTGTCCCATTACAAACCATGCCTTTTTCATATCATTATCGAAAAACGTTTTGTTCTTTTCAAAAAATTCATCCCTATTATTGTATTTCATCAATTCACCCTCCTCATTTAACATTTGCCATGGATTATCTAAACAACCACAGTCACACATAAAATTGTAGATTTCGTGTATATCTTTCAGTATGTACTTTCTATTAGTAGATTTTTTATTTGTCAAACTTTCAAAGTATTTTGTTTTGTACTCTGACATAACTCTATTAAAAAATAGACTCCTGCTATATTTACTCCCACTAAATATAATATCTAATAGTCTCATTCTATCTTTAGTTTTGGAATCATTTTTATTGGTGCTATAACATAAATAATCCATAATTTTACCCAAATTAAAACGTAAATCTATTTTTCTATATTTATCTATGTTTTTTGCTAGTTGACTCATTCTAGATGGCATAATATCTCTTATCGCATAAGTAATTTTCCACTCAGAACTACTTTTAGGATCAGAGAAGAAAATTATATCAGTCATACAATTTGTCTTTGATATTTCTTCTAGTACATCTTCTTCAGCACTTTTTATTTGTGATAATACTTTACTCATGTGGTTTTCATTATCTATATCACTTTCATAAATATCTTTTATTTCCTCATTAAATTCGTGAGGTAAAAACATAACCTCAGAACCCATCCAGTTTATCTTTAATACGTCATTTATATAATTTTTTCCGTTTAAAATATCTAACAAACAGTCTTCACATATGGAAAAATTATATTTATCTGTATTTGTATAGATTTCTTTATCATTTGTAAAACATTTGTATATAGCTGTATCATAAGTCTTTTTCTTTAAGCCGCATAAATGGCAGCTACTTTGTTTTAGAGATTTGTTTAATTTTGCATTTGATATTAGATATGTCTCTTTTACTTTACTTTCGTATTTTTGAGCGAATAATTCTCTAGGTTTTTTATTATTCTTTGTTATCATTATAAAATAGGATTGATTTATATTTTTTTCTACCTCTTCTTTTATAATTTTACACACTTCAGGTAAATAACACTTGTCCAACTCCATAAAGTCCAATGAACTAGCCACTTTTTTATCTATCATCTTTTTGGAATCTTTTTCTTTGTAGCCTTCAATCTTTATACCAGCACCTAGATGTCCATTTCCTGCCTGATAAAAAAGAGCATCTTTGTAAACATCTTTATAAAAGCTTACTAATTCTTTAGTAATCTTTTGATTTTTTTCATTTACATCTACAATAATTACATTGTCCATTTCTTTAGTGTCTTTAGTCCATAATTCAATTAAATCTTTTTTACCATTAATACTTGTTATTACATGTCCTATATTTTTGATTTGTTCGATCAAATAACCACCTCCTTGTATAACTTTTTTAACGATTACATCTATTAATAATATTTCTAACTATAATAGTAGTATGTTTTTGTATCTAATGCAATCATAATTTAAACCTTGTTTTATTGGAGTTTTTATTTACGATTACATCCATTAAGTTTTAATCCTTGTTTTTATGGAAGTTATTCTTTTACTATAATAAGGTAGGTATTTTTGAACCACTATTAATTTGTTTTAATCCTTGTTTTTATGGAAGTTATTCTTTTACTCTTTTCTTCATCTTCAATTTCATTAATTTCTGAATTGTTTTAATCCTTGTTTTTATGGAAGTTATTCTTTTACTCCCATTTACTGTGTCACTCCTTGCAATAATGCTGTCGTTTTAATCCTTGTTTTTATGGAAGTTATTCTTTTACATAAATCAAACGGAAAATCCACTTTTTTGGATATGAGTTTTAATCCTTGTTTTTATGGAAGTTATTCTTTTACATGAAAGGAATAAAATACATGGAAAATTTGCAAGTAACAAGTTTAGAACAGTGTTTTAATCCTTGTTTTTATGGAAGTTATTCTTTTACATAAGATATATAGACCCATTAGGGAGAATATGCTTACCATTTTAATCCTTGTTTTTATGGAAGTTATTCTTTTACCTGAAATCCTCGCCTATCTTGTCAAAATCACCAGAGAAGTTTTAATCCTTGTTTTTATGGAAGTTATTCTTTTACCGGGTTGTGTTCAACAAAACATAACTGTATTCCATTAGTTTTAATCCTTGTTTTTATGGAAGTTATTCTTTTACGATATTATAACAATTCAAAATTGTAATTTTAACATAAATTCGTTTTAATCCTTGTTTTTATGGAAGTTATTCTTTTACGACTTGGCCGTGGAGATATGCAGGACCAAGGAAAAATTAGTTTTAATCCTTGTTTTTATGGAAGTTATTCTTTTACAGAAAGAAATACTAGATGATATAATAGAAATAGTTAAGTTTTAATCCTTGTTTTTATGGAAGTTATTCTTTTACACAGATATTCTTATATTAATACAAATAATTAATAAGTTTTAATCCTTGTTTTTATGGAAGTTATTCTTTTACAAATGTTTGACCCAATTATAAATTGGGGTATGAGTAGTTTTAATCCTTGTTTTTATGGAAGTTATTCTTTTACTATGGATATAGTAATATTTATGTGAAAAATAATTATAGTTTTAATCCTTGTTTTTATGGAAGTTATTCTTTTACGGTGGAGTATAAAGGTACACCATTTAAAGATGAAGGAAGTTTTAATCCTTGTTTTTATGGAAGTTATTCTTTTACATCTTCATTATATGTTACAGCTTTTTTTCCAAATTCAGTTTTAATCCTTGTTTTTATGGAAGTTATTCTTTTACTCCCTTATTTCTTTAAAGTATTTCCCTAGAAGTCTGGGTTTTAATCCTTGTTTTTATGGAAGTTATTCTTTTACAAAGATGAAGTTGTAAAATATACGAATAATCATTTAGAGTTTTAATCCTTGTTTTTATGGAAGTTATTCTTTTACTGTTTGCTTAAAGTCAACTTGTGTAAACAGTTGTTTAGTTTTAATCCTTGTTTTTATGGAAGTTATTCTTTTACCTGTTTCTGCCATTATCTTAACCTCCTTTGAACGTATCGTTTTAATCCTTGTTTTTATGGAAGTTATTCTTTTACATGTGCCTGGATTTCCTTCAAGTATACATACCCATCCGTTTTAATCCTTGTTTTTATGGAAGTTATTCTTTTACGGATTTATCAGAAGAAACTTTTTATTTCGAATATAAGTTTTAATCCTTGTTTTTATGGAAGTTATTCTTTTACAGTTAGGGGAAAAGATAGAACGTGTATTAACTGGAATGTTTTAATCCTTGTTTTTATGGAAGTTATTCTTTTACTCTAAAAAGGCAAGTAAAGAGCAAAAAGAATGGTTATTGTTTTAATCCTTGTTTTTATGGAAGTTATTCTTTTACTTTGCCTTTCAAGGTCGTCTTTTTGTTTATAAGAACGTTTTAATCCTTGTTTTTATGGAAGTTATTCTTTTACCAAACACAAGTGCAATATATGAGGACTTTAGATCTAGTGTTTTAATCCTTGTTTTTATGGAAGTTATTCTTTTACACTGATAATAGTAGCATGAATATAGTTTATAAAGCTATGTTTTAATCCTTGTTTTTATGGAAGTTATTCTTTTACAAGTTTAAGAAAAGTGATATTAGAGGACCAAAAGAAAAGTTTTAATCCTTGTTTTTATGGAAGTTATTCTTTTACTTCAATGAAAAATTAGATAAAATAATAGAGGAGTTGAGTTTTAATCCTTGTTTTTATGGAAGTTATTCTTTTACTAAGCTATAAAATCGGCATTACTATCTGCTAAT
The DNA here is from genome assembly GCF_015667935.1 of Clostridium sp. 1001270J_160509_D11. Lineage (GTDB taxonomy): Bacteria > Bacillota > Clostridia > Peptostreptococcales > Peptostreptococcaceae > Intestinibacter. The sequence goes on from NZ_JADPET010000025.1 coordinate 23,306, forward strand.
GTTTGTTTTAATCCTTGTTTTTATGGAAGTTATTCTTTTACTCTTTTTAACGAGATTATGAGAAGTCTTTCCATTGAGTTTTAATCCTTGTTTTTATGGAAGTTATTCTTTTACCTTTTTCTTAAGTTAGGTACTCTTTCAGTATATTTATGTTTTAATCCTTGTTTTTATGGAAGTTATTCTTTTACTCAACTAGATTATTGTGTTTATCTACTCTATTACTGTTTTAATCCTTGTTTTTATGGAAGTTATTCTTTTACAGGGGATACAGAAGTAACAGTAGATCTAGAAGATTACGTTTTAATCCTTGTTTTTATGGAAGTTATTCTTTTACACATGGAATTATTTTGCTACAAATATTCCTTTATGGAGTTTTAATCCTTGTTTTTATGGAAGTTATTCTTTTACTGTGTGCAATGGTAGGTATTCCAGAAGAAATAGAAAAGTTTTAATCCTTGTTTTTATGGAAGTTATTCTTTTACAAAAATCCTACAAAAAATTTTTTGGAAACTTGAGAAAAAAGTTTTAATCCTTGTTTTTATGGAAGTTATTCTTTTACAAATCCATTAGAAAGTGAATTTACAAGGCTTAAAAAACGTTTTAATCCTTGTTTTTATGGAAGTTATTCTTTTACTATATAATTCCACCAAGTATAGAGAAATATCCAAGATGTTTTAATCCTTGTTTTTATGGAAGTTATTCTTTTACCAAGATAGACAAAAGACGATATTTAAAATACAAAATTGTTTTAATCCTTGTTTTTATGGAAGTTATTCTTTTACTCGTAGAAACTCAACACATTGAAACAACTACATCCTAGATCATTCATCAAAATATAACTTAATAAAAATCCACATATTTTTATCAAAAACATGACTTTTTTTATGTATCAACACACCCCTACATGCAAGTTATATCAACCATTTCAAGGGTTATTGCTCAATTTTATCAATAAATTTGTAAAAACACTAAGTTATAAAACATTAATATTTGTATGAATCACTCTATATTTATATAATAGCATATAAATAT
>NZ_JADPET010000260.1 GCF_015667935.1 Clostridium sp. 1001270J_160509_D11
TTATTGTTAGCTCTAGCTCGATTTATAAATGGAGTTATAAAATTTTTATAATCGTTAATTGTACCTACTTGACATACTTCTTCACTTTCTTTTTCTATATTATTTAATATATACATTAACTCTTCATTTTCACTAAATTTCTTCACTTTTCTTAAAAAAATTATATAATAAACAAATATATGTGCGTAGAAAAGTTGTCTAATAAAATATGATATATTTTTCACTTTATCTATCCAAGACCAAATATCCATTTTGAAAGGTATATCTGTGCCATAAAATTTGATGCTATTAATATTTAATTTATTTTCTTCTTCTGAAGTAAGATATCCAATATTATTGTGTTTTGTAGTTATTAATCTTAATATAATTAAATCTATATTTTCATAGTTTAATTTCAATGCATTAAAAACATCATTAAATCCACCTCTTAATCCATTAAGAAATTCTTTTTCTCCCCCCAGATACTCACTATTTTTAATAAGATCATATTCTTTATTAAAATTATGAATTGAATTTTTATACTGAAGCATTATTTTTTCATAGTCTACTTCATTCAAATATTTTTTTGATATTCTTTGTATAAATGAATCCCTAAAAACTTTTTTAGCTAATTCTTCATAACTATTTATATTATCGGCTATGCTATAAATATCAAATACAATTTGACCAAATGTTTTATATATTTCCTCTTCATCTAATAAATTTTCTGAAATAAATTTTTTTGTTTCATATTCTTCATATAACTCTTGTCTGATATTCGTAATTCCATTAGAAATACTTATATAATTTTCTATTATTTCATTGATTAGTCTATTTTTCTTAGCTAATCTTTCTTGTTCTTCTCTCTGTAATCGCTCCTTTTCTTCCTGCAATCTTTTTAGTTCTTCTTTTTTCAACTTTTCTTGTTCCTGCTCTTTTTTTAATTCTATTTTTTTCTTCTCTTCTTCTAATTTTTCTTTATGCTCTTGTATTATTTTATCTATTCGTTCTAACTCTTCTTGCTCTTTTTTTTCCTTTTCTTGTTCTAATTTTAATACCCTTTCTCTTCTTTCTTGTTCTTCTTTTTCTTTTTTTCGTTTATTGTTAAATAACCCCATAATAATTTCCCCTTTTTATTAACAATAGAATAATTAGTATACTTTTGACCTTCAAATATATAGTCATCTCATCACCTAATTTACCTCTTTATATTAACTTTATTAAAGCTATAATTTTATACACCATATTTATCTACTCATACTAAATTTAAATATAATAATTGACCTATTTGCATTTATTTAAAAAAGTATCTTAATATTTAATATTTAATATTTATTACTTATAATTTTTTTATAAT
>NZ_JADPET010000261.1 GCF_015667935.1 Clostridium sp. 1001270J_160509_D11
GTATCTTGGGATAGAACATTCAAAAAAGCAATCAATAAAATGTTAAGATCTATAAGATATATTTTTTTATTTTATCATTCATAAGTGTTTACTTCAAATAAAATTTCACAAAAGAATGGTAGAATTATAAATATTTATGAAAATAAGATCTTATATGTTAAAAATAATAAAAAGAAGCTCTCTATAGTCAAAATAGGTATTAGGTTTTTAAACTTTTTGCCCTTGTGGTGAATTAATCTCATAGATAAGAGAATGCTGAATGAACCTCCCATAAAGGCTAAGGTTAAAAGCGTTTTTTCTGAAATTCTAAATTGATTTTTGATGGCTCTTTTTTTGTCTATACACATTAGACAGAAGAGAAGTGTGTTTATTGATATTAAGTAAAATATAAATAACATGATAATCTCCTTTGTTTTATTTTAGATATTTATTATAGTAAATATGGATTTATAATGAAAGATTTTTTTATATAAATAGAGTAAATAGATTAAAAAGTAAGAAAATATATCTTTTTTATAATACAATGAAAGTAGATAATATTTTTCATTGTATAAATTAAAAGGAGTGATTATTGTGGAATCTATTTTAGAAAGTAGTCAGCAAATAATTAGTAGAATTGAAGAAATATTAACACATGATAAAGAAAAAAACATAAATTTCAATTGAATTCAAATAGTAATGAAATTGTTATTAGGGATTCTTTTACAACTAGAAAAAAGGACTCGTTTATAGATATAGAAACAAGAAGCTTATATAATTATAATGATTTTTTAGATATAAGTAAATTACTTAATAATTCAGATAAGGTTTGTTTATATTATGAACTTTATATAAAGTCATTTATTATAGAGAATAGACAATTATTGAATGATTATATGAATTTTTTACAATGTAAAAATGAATTAAATAGAGCTAGTATTATAAGTAAAAAGATAGAAATAAATAATAGAAAGAATTCATATATAGATAGAATATACAGTTTGATATAAACACAAAGGGAATTATAATTTAAATCATATCTAATTATTCCCTAAATCTACATTTGAGGAATAGTTATAGATAACTTGTTATTCATCCCCCATAGCCTCGAAATCACGATTTTCACGATTTTTCGGTATTTTCGATGATTATCGATAATTTATCGATAATCATCGAAAATACCATTCTCGATGTATTTTTAAGTTAATCAATTTTTTGAGATTGTCTCTAGAGTTTTTAAGTATTTTTAAAAGCTATAAATTCTATATAAATTTAAAAACACCTAAAAACATCTTTTATATTTAATATTTCAAGACACAAGATAGAAA
>NZ_JADPET010000262.1 GCF_015667935.1 Clostridium sp. 1001270J_160509_D11
CAACACCTTGGACATCTCGAAGTTCTTTTACTATGTTTACAAATTCATCACTAGCACTTTCTAAATCAGCTTGTGTTACTTCTTGACCTTCTTTTGCTGAGATAGTTGCTGTCATTTGAGTAGAGCTCATATCAGGCATGAATGCAGTTCCCATTTTTGTAGCACTATATCCAGCTAAAACTAAAAGTAATAATGCACCCACAAGTATAACTGCTTTATGTCTCAATGCATTGTCTAATACATATTCATATCCATCAACAAGTTTATTAAAGAATTTGTGTTCAACTTGATCTTTGCTAGTTAATATATTAGATGCCATGCAAGGAACTAAAGTAAGAGCCATTAATAAACTCGCAATAAGTGAATATGCGATTGTAAGACCCATATCGACGAATAATTGTCTTGTTATACCGTCTGTAAATACTATCGGTAAAAATACACATATAGTCGTTAGAGTAGAGGCACATATTGCGTTTGAAACTTGTTTAGCACCATAGACAGCGGCTTTATATTTGCTTACACCGTTATTTCTCATTCTATAGATATTTTCGATGACAACTATACTATTATCAACAAGCATACCAACGCCAAGAGCTAAACCAGATAGTGAAATCATGTTTAGAGATATACCTGTGAAGTACATTAAAACTACTGCAAATAGTAAACTCATAGGTATACTTAGAGCTATTATTATAGTAGGTTTAATACTTCTTAAGAAAATTAAAAGTACTATTATTGCTAATACACCACCATAAATTAAATTATCCAGTATACTATCGATAACCATATCTATGTATATACCTTGGTCCATTAGAGAAAGTATATGTAATTTATCATTTTTACTAGTTAAATTATCTATAGTTTTATTTAGTTTATCGCAAACTGAAGAAGTAGAAGCTGTACTAGTTTTTTCTATAGATAAAATGATTCCTGGGTTTCCATTTACATTTGTATATGAATCACTTGTGCTATTTCCATATTCAATGTTTGTAACATCTTTTAAATAAACATCAGCAATATCCTCTAATGAGAATAGAAGAAGATTCTCAATCTCATCTTTAGAAGTAAATTTATCACCGACTTTAACTGAATATTTATCAGCACCATCTTCAACATATCCAGCAGGCATAGAGAAGTTTTCTGCCGAAAGAACTGAATCAATTGTTTCAGGTGTGATTTTATTTGATATATCTGCAGCCTTTAAAGCCTCTTCTCTTGCTTTTTCTATTTCTTCTTTAGAAGACTCAAGTGTAGCTTTTTGTTCACTTACTTGTGAAGCTGTTTTTGATAATTCATCATTTAAT
>NZ_JADPET010000263.1 GCF_015667935.1 Clostridium sp. 1001270J_160509_D11
AAATAAAAAATTCAATATATTGTTAAAAAGTTTTATTATGACATATTTTGATAATATATATATAATATACTTTACATAAGTCTAGGATAATAAATTTTATAGGAGATAAAATAGTGAAAAATAATAAAAATAAATTAATACAAAGGATTACTATAGCTTTACAAACACTTTATCTATTCGCGATTTTTTCATCTAGTATTGTGCCAAATATTTATATTACGTTTTTGATTGCTGTAATATTAAATATATCGAGTTTAATTTTAAATTTTGTTAATATCTTTTCTAAAGGACATTTTAAGTTCTTATTTTTACTTATAACAATATGTGAAATTTTACTTACTATATTTATATTTTTACTTCCAGAAGCGGGGACCCCTGCCCCAATTCAGCTTTTTAGCTAATTAAAAGATAAAGTGAGTTTAAAATAAAATAATCGCTCTACTTTTATGTATAATAATATAGTAGATATTTAAAGATAAATAAAAACTATAATTTATATAAGAAAGGACGTAAATATGAAAATAACATATATTCACCACAGCAGTTTTTGTGTAGAACTTGAAAATTCAATACTTCTTTTTGACTATTTCAAAGGTGAGCTTCCAGAGTTTAATAAAGATAAAAAACTTTATGTATTTGCAAGCCACTTCCACCAAGACCATTTTGATAAATGTATTTTTGAAATAGCTAAAGACCACCCTAATGTTACATATATTCTTTCAAAAGATATTAAAAAAAGAAGAAGCAAATATGTAAAATCTGCTGACCAAATCGTTGTTGTAAACTTCGACGAAGAAATTACAGTAGATAATATGAAAATAAAAACACTTGAATCAAGTGATATTGGAGTTGCATTTTTAATTGAAATAGAAGGAAAAACAATCTACCATGCGGGCGACTTAAACTGGTGGCATTGGGAAGGCGAAAACTCACCAAAAGAAAACAAATATGCTGAAGATAAGTTTAAATCTGGAATAGAAGGTATAAAAGGATATGATATAGACTTGGCATTTGTACCGTTAGATCCTCGTCAAGGTGATTTTTACTACTTGGGATTTGAGTATTTTATGAGAAATACAAATACAAAAATAGCTTTCCCAATGCATATGTGGGGAGATTTCTCAATTTGTGATACTTTTATAAATTCTAAATATGCAGTTGATTATAAAGATAAAATAATTAAGATAAGTAATGACAATGAAGTATTTAATATAGATTAGCTAACTTAATCTATATTAATGTAGTTGATTATAAAAAATTAAACCCTACAAATTATAAATTTATTATACAGGT
>NZ_JADPET010000264.1 GCF_015667935.1 Clostridium sp. 1001270J_160509_D11
ATTTTATATTAGTGTTATATTTATCTAATTTAGTTATAATTTATTGAAAATTAAACTAAGTAAAAAGTTTAATTTTCAATATAGATTTATAACTGTTGTGCTTTTTAAATTTATAATTTTATCTTCTTATTTTTTTAAGAAAGTCATCATGCTTCTTAATTGTCTACCTGTTTCAGATATTTGAGAGCTATATTGTTCTTCTCTCATAGCGTGGAATTTTTTGCATCCACTTTCATTTTCAGCTATGAAATCTCTAGCAAATTTACCACTTTGTATATCAGCTAGTATTTCTTTCATTGCAGCTTTTGAAGCTTCTCCTATAACTCTTTTACCTGATACGTATCCACCGTATTCAGCAGTTTCACTTACTGAATAGTTCATTCTTTCAAGTCCACCTTCATACATTAAGTCAACTATTAATTTCATTTCATGTAGACATTCAAAGTATGCTATTTCTGGTTGGTATCCAGCATCTACTAGAGTTTGGAAACCTGCTTTTATTAATTCTTCGCATCCACCACAAAGAACTGCTTGTTCACCGAATAAATCTGTTTCTGTTTCTTCTTTAAATGTTGTTTCAAGTACACCAGCTCTAGTTCCACCTATCCCTTTTGCATAAGCTAAAACTGTTTCTTCAGCTTTACCAGTGTAGTTTTGGTAAACTGCGAATAAATCTGGTACACCGCTTCCTTCTTTGTATACACTTCTTACTAAGTGACCTGGTCCTTTAGGTGCAACCATTATTACGTCTACATATTCTGGTGGTGTTATATATCCAAAATGTATATTAAATCCATGAGCAAATGCTAATGTTTGTCCTTCTCTTAAGTTATCTTTTATGCTTTCAGCGTATACTACCCTTTGAACTTCATCTGGTAATAAACACATTACTATATCTCCTGCTTTAGTAGCATCTGCTACACTTAATACTTCAAAACCATCTTCTTTAGCTCTAACTCCTGATTTTGATCCTTCGTGTAACCCAACTACTACATCTACTCCACTGTCTCTTAAATTTTGTGCATGAGCATGGCCTTGACTACCATATCCTAGTATTGCAACTTTTTTCCCTTTTAAAGCATCCATGCTTACATCTTTGTCATAAAACATTCTCATTAGTGAAAATCCCCCTTGTTATTTATATATATTAATTATTTTTAGTGATAAAACTATAAAAATAGATTATCTTCTTAAGTATAAAACTATAATTCAATTATCAAATAATAGTTTTAAGTTTTAAACTGT
>NZ_JADPET010000265.1 GCF_015667935.1 Clostridium sp. 1001270J_160509_D11
TCTTGGATATAAAACACCTGCAGAGGTCTTCGCTGCAACATAAACATAAAATGTTGCACTTATATTGACAATCTATCATACAAAAAAAATCCCTTCTATTAAATTAGAAGAGATTTTTAATTAGTATATTTTTAGTTTTCTTTATCTTGAGCTTTTTCTTTTTCTGATAGTTCTTTTAAAACTTGTTCTATATCTTCAACAACATTTCCATTTGCGAATTTTATAGCTTGGTTGATTGCATTTTTTATAGCAAATGCATTAGAACTACCATGTGCTTTTATTACTCCACCTTTAACTCCTAAAAGTGGCGCTCCACCGTACTCAGTATAGTCCATCATAGATTTTATTTCTTTAAAGCTATCTTTAAGCATTAAAGCACCTACTTTGCCTTTGAAAGACTCCATAAATTTATCTTTCATTAATTTCATTAAACTCATAGCTACACCTTCACAAGATTTTAAAAGTGTATTTCCTGTAAATCCATCACATATTAAAGCATCACATACAGAGTTTATTACATCTCTTGCTTCAACATTTCCGACAAAGTTTAAATCTAAATCTTTTAATTCATAATAAGCCTCTTTTACTAGCTCATTACCTTTACCTTCTTCTGTACCTATATTTGCAAGACCTATTCTAGGATTTTCTAAACCTATAACTTTTCTTAAATATATATCACTCATAAAAGCAAACTGTGTTAAGTTTTTAGGCTTACAATCTGCATTAGCTCCACCATCAGCAAGAAGAGTTATTCCACCTTTTATATTAGGAAGGCCTGGGCATAAACATGGTCTATCAATTCCTTTTATTCTACCTACGATTAATGTACCACCTGCTAATAAAGCTCCTGTACTACCTGCTGATACTATTGCATCAGCTTTTTTATCTTTTACTAAGTTTAATGCTACAACCATAGAAGAATCTTTTTTACGTCTTACTGCCATTACTGGTTTATCTTCATTTTCAATTATCTCAGTAGTATGTATTATTTCTAGCTTATTTTTATCATAAGTCTTTGATTCTAATTCCTTTTCTATTTGGGCTCTGTCACCTGTTAGGATTACATCTATACCATATTCATTTATAGCTTGTACTGCACCTTCTACAGTGGCTTGAGGAGCATGATCTCCACCCATTGCATCTATAACTATTTTCATATGTTCCTCCCTTTATAAATCTTTTATTAAAAATATATTATTTCCATAGTTTAATAATATAATAATTATTTTAATA
>NZ_JADPET010000266.1 GCF_015667935.1 Clostridium sp. 1001270J_160509_D11
CTATTATAGATTATTCTATTATAGATGCTACAACACCAGATGCTACTGTTCTACCACCTTCTCTTATAGCGAATCTTAATCCTTCTTCTACACATATTTTGTTTATTAAGTCAACTTCTATAGTTATGTTGTCTCCTGGCATAACCATTTCTGTTCCTTCTGGTAATTTACAAGCACCAGTTACGTCAGTTGTTCTGAAGTAGAATTGTGGTCTGTATCCATCGAAGAATGGAGTATGTCTTCCACCTTCTTCTTTTTTAAGAACGTATATTTCAGCTGTGAATTTAGTATGTGCGTTAACACTACCTGGTTTAGCTAAAACTTGTCCTCTTTCTATATCAGTTCTTTGAACACCTCTTAATAATGCTCCTATGTTATCTCCAGCTTCTGCGCTGTCTAATAATTTTCTGAACATTTCTATTCCAGTTACAACAACTTTTCTAGATTCTTCAGTTAAACCTACTATTTCAACTTCGTCTTGAACTTTTAATTGTCCTCTTTCAACTCTACCTGTAGCAACAGTACCTCTACCTGTTATAGAGAATACGTCTTCTACTGGCATTAGGAATGGTTTGTCAACATCTCTTTCTGGAGCTGGTATATATTCGTCAACTTGTTCGAATAATTCTACTATTTTATCTCCCCATACGCTTGATGGATCTTCTAAAGCTTTTAAAGCTGAACCTCTTATTATTGGAGTATCATCACCTGGGAATTCATACTCGTCTAATAATTCTCTTATTTCCATTTCAACTAATTCTAATAATTCTTCGTCATCTACCATATCACATTTGTTTAAGAATACTACTATGTATGGTACACCAACTTGTCTAGATAATAATATATGTTCTCTAGTTTGTGGCATTGGTCCATCAGTTGCAGAAACAACTAATATAGCACCGTCCATTTGAGCAGCTCCTGTTATCATGTTTTTAACGTAGTCAGCATGTCCTGGACAGTCAACGTGAGCGTAGTGTCTGTTTGGAGTTTCATATTCAACGTGAGCAGTTGATATAGTGATTCCTCTTTCTCTTTCTTCTGGAGCTTTATCTATGTTAGCGAAATCTACAGCTTCTCCTAATTGATATCTGTCATATAAAGTTTTTGTTATTGCAGCTGTTAATGTAGTTTTACCGTGGTCAACGTGTCCGATAGTTCCTATATTAACATGTGGTTTA
>NZ_JADPET010000267.1 GCF_015667935.1 Clostridium sp. 1001270J_160509_D11
AGTATAAGAAATATAATAAAAAAATTTATGAAAGAGAACAATAATAAAAAATAAAGGCTAAAAAGTTGAAACTTTAAATTAAATTTGATATTATTTATTGTACAAAATTATTTATATAATTTATATAATATTTACTTTAAATATCAACAAATGATGTAATTTATAATTAACAGAAACATGTGATGTATTTTTAACACAGAAAGTATTAATTTACTTTCTGTTTTTTTTATTAATAAAACTTAAAATACGACAATAAGTAAAAATTTGCCTAAAAAAAGACAAAAAAGATTATATAATAAAAATATAAGAAGTAAAAAATAAATAGGGGGATATAACATGAAGGTTATACAAATAAGGGTAAAAGTTTTACTAAAAGAAAATGTAGAGGTTGATGATATACAGTCAAAAGTCTGTGGAGTAATCGATTATAGTTTTTCAAAAAGAGAGGCATTACTAAAAATGCACAACACAAATATGTATAAATTTTATTGCTTTGATTTGCCATATCCAGTTGAAGTGGACAAAGTATATAAAAAAAATAAGGTGTATACATTGACTATAAGAACTATTGATTTGAATTTGGGAGAATTTTTTTCAAATTCACTTTTGCATACAGAGACAGATTTTATAAAAATATTATCTAGTGAAGTAAAGATAATACCTCAAAAGCATATTGAAAAAATTTATTCTTTAACACCTGCAATAATTAAAAATGAAAGTGGATATTGGCGTGATATTATGTCGATTGATGACTATGAAAGAAGAATAAAAGAAAATTTGATAAAAAAATACAACACGATTACAGGTGAGAAAATGGATGAGGATTTTAGACTTTTTAGCAAGATAGATTTTAAAAATAGAAAGCCTATTTCGGTTAAATATAAGAATATAAAATTGTTAGGGGATAAGATCAATTTATATATAACTGATGATATCAGAGCTCAAAATTTAGCGTATATGTCTCTTGGAGCAGGAATTATGGAGATGAATTCAAGGGGATGTGGATTTGTAAATTGTAAATTTTTAAAAAATGAAGAATACTAAGGGGGAGTAATCCTCCATTATAAAGTTTTCTAGAAACTCCTAGTAGGAAATAATAATGAAATTAATTTAATATTAAATAAGATAAAAATAGATTTATAGTTAAAATATATATTTTTTCTAT
>NZ_JADPET010000268.1 GCF_015667935.1 Clostridium sp. 1001270J_160509_D11
GATGAATTATCATATTAAGTGCAACACTTAAAAATGGATAAAAAAATAGCTCATAAGTTTATGTTCATGTTACAGTAATAATAACTACAAAATCACTTTACATGAAAGGACATAAAATTATGAACTACAAACATATTACCATAAATGAAAGATGTTGTATAGCTAATTTCTTAGGCTTAGGATGGAGTATAAGAAAAATAGCAAAACATCTTAATAGAAATGCTTCTACAATTTCAAGAGAGATCAGAAGAAACTCTGTTAATGGAAAATATTTAGCTCATATAGCAAATGAAATTTATCTAAATAACAGAATGAACTGCGGCGCAAAGGGAAAATCATCTAACTATAAATTAATTGAGTATATAGAAAATGGTCTAAACAAAACTTGGTCACCTGAACAAATAGCCGGTAGGCTACGCCTAGAATCTAAAGATGATAAATCTATGAAGATTGGATTCAAAACAATCTATAGATGGATATACAAAAATATTATTGTAAAAGGCAATATAAATAAATTAAGAAGAAAAGGAAAATCCTTAAAACCAAAAGAAACAAGAGGTAAATTTAATATAGGTAAAAGTATAAAAAATAGACCAAAAGACATTAGGAAAAGAGAAAGTATAGGACATTGGGAATTAGATACTGTTGTATCTAGTAGAGGAAAGTCAAAAGCCTGCCTTTCGACTTTTGTAGAAAGAAAAAGCAGATACTTAATAGCTCAAGTTATGGATAATAGAAAATCAACAACATTTAACTTACATTGTTTCAAAGCATTTGAACATATTTCAAACAAACTAATTAAAACATTTACAGTCGATAGGGGTAAAGAATTTGCTAATTATAATGAAATTGAGAATAGATTAAATATAGATGTTTATTTCGCAGATCCTTATTCTTCTTGGCAAAGAGGTACTAATGAGAACACTAACGGATTATTAAGAGAGTTTTATCCTAAAAGATTTGATTTTTCTACTATAACTCAAAATGAGCTTGATGTTGTAGTAAATATAATAAATAATAGACCTCGCAAGTGTCTTGGATATAAAACACCTGCAGAGGTCTTCGCTGCAACATAAACATAAAATGTTGCACTTATATTGACAATCTATC
>NZ_JADPET010000026.1 GCF_015667935.1 Clostridium sp. 1001270J_160509_D11
TTAGCTCTTTTTCTATATAATTTTTCTATATTTTTTTTATTCAAACAAAAAAATATGCCCAGTTAGATTTACTAACTGAGCATATTTTGTAATATTTATATAATTTTTAATCTAATTCAAAAGCACCAGTATATAATTGATAATACTTGCCGCCTCTTTCTATTAATTCATCGTGGTTTCCACGCTCTATTATTCTACCTTGTTCTAAAACCATGATAACATCAGAGTTTTTGATAGTTGATAATCTATGCGCTATTACGAATACTGTTCTACCTTCCATAAGTTTATCCATACCATCTTGAACAATTTTTTCTGTTCTAGTATCTATACTTGATGTAGCTTCATCTAGTATTAAAACTGGAGGGTTGGCAATTGCCGTTCTAGCTATTGATAAAAGTTGTCTTTGACCTTGAGATAAGTTGCTTCCATCTCCTGTTAATACAGTATTATATCCATCTTTTAGATGTTCTATAAATCCATGTGCATTTGCAAGTTTTGCAGCAGCGATTACTTCTTCATCAGTTGCGTCTAATTTACCGTATCTGATGTTTTCCATAACTGTTCCTGTAAATAAGTGAGTATCTTGAAGAACTATACCAAGCGATTTTCTTAAATCGTCTTTTTTAATTTTAGTTATATTAATTCCATCATATCTTATTTTACCGTCTTGTATATCATAGAATCTATTTATTAAGTTTGTTATTGTAGTTTTACCAGCTCCTGTAGCACCAACAAATGCTACTTTTTGTCCTGGCTTAGCATACATATTTATATCATGTAATACGATTTTGTCGTCGTTATAACCGAAGTTTACACCTTCAAATACAACATCCCCAGTTAATTTAGTATATGTTACAGTTCCTTCCGCTTTATGTGGATGTCTCCAAGCCCAAGTTCCTGTACGTTCTTTTACTGGTTTTATTTCGCCATCTTCTTCTATAGCATTTTCTAATGTAACATATCCGTCGTCTACTTCTGGCTTTTCATCTATTAAGTTAAATATTCTCTCTGCACCAGCAAGAGCCATTATTATTGAGTTAAATTGTTGAGATACTTGCGCAACTGGCATATTGAAACTTCTTGTTAATTGTAAGAATGATGCTAATGCACCTAAAGTTAAATTTCCTACACCACTTATTGCAAGTACAGCTCCTATTGCAACTATTAAAACATAACTTATATTTCCTATGTTATTCATTATAGGCATAAGCATATTTGCAAAACTATTGGCATTGTCAGCACTATTAAATAATGAGTCATTTAATTCGTTAAATTTCTTTTTAGAATCTTCTTCATAACTAAATACTTTAACGACTTTTTGACCTTCCATCATTTCTTCAATATATCCATTAACTTTACCTATATCTCTTTGTTGGTTTCCAAAGAAGAAAGCACTTTTAGAGCCTAATATTCTCATTACTTGATACATTACAAATACCATAAGAACTATTAATATTGTAAGTATTGGACTTAGTACTATCATAGAAACAAAAGTCCCTACTATAGTTATTACAGAAGAGATAAGTTGAGGTATACTTTGACTTATCATCTGTCTTAATGTATCTGTATCATTTGTGTATATACTCATTATATCTCCGTGAGCATGTGTATCGAAGTATTTGATTGGAAGTTTTTCCATATGTTCAAATAAATCATCACGGATATTTTTTAATGTTCCTTGAGATATATTAACCATAAGTCTACTATATATATAAGTTGATATTACACCTGTATAGAAAATAGCAGCCATTATAGCTAAAGCTGTTAATAATGCTTTAAAGCTTGGGTTATTATGTCCTAATAGTGGAACTATATAATCATCTATTAATGTTTTTAAGAATAAGTTTGCTACTACTGAAACAATAGAACTTATAAATAATGTTATTAAAACTATAAAGAATAAAAATTTATAATCTCTAAAAATATAACTAATCATTCTTTTTAAAGTTTTCATAGGGTTGTTTCCTGGAGCTTTTTTATTTCCTTTAGCAAATTGTTTACTCATTATCGTCAGCTCCTTTCACTTGTGATTCATAAACTTCTCTATATATAGCGTTGTTTACTTTTAATTCATCATGTGTTCCTATAGCGTCTATTTTACCATCATCTAAAACTATGATTTTATCACTAGCTTCTATTGATGATATACGTTGAGCTATTATTATTTTAGTTGTAGATGCTATATCATTTTGGAGAGCAGCTCTTATTGTAGCATCTGTTTTTGTATCAACTGCACTTGTTGAATCGTCTAAAATTAATATTTTTGGTTTTTTAAGTAATGCTCTAGCTATACAAAGTCTTTGTTTTTGACCACCAGATACATTTGTACCACCTTGTTCTATATAAGTATCATATCCATCTGGGAATGTTTGAATGAATTCATCTGCACAAGCTTTTTTGCATGCATCTACTAATTCTTCATCTGTTGCGTTTTTATCTCCCCATCTTAGATTTTCTTTTATAGTACCTGAGAACAGTACGTTCTTTTGTAAAACCATAGAAACTTCATTTCTAAGAGTATCTATATCGTAGTCTCTAACGTCTACTCCACCTACTTTTATACTTCCTGCTGTAACATCGTAAAGTCTTGGTATTAATTGAACTAATGTAGATTTTGCACTACCTGTTCCACCTATAATTCCTATTGTTTCACCAGATTTTATTTCTAAGTTTACATTTTCTAAGTTTAATTTGTCTTTATCATTAGCATAAGAGAAATCTACATTTTCAAATGATATAGACCCATCTTTTACTTCTTTTATAGGGTTTTTAGGATTTTTTATAGTACTTTCTTCATCTAAAACTTCAAGTATTCTCTCTGCTGAAGATTTAGCCATAGTTATCATAACAAACACCATAGATAACATCATTAAACTCATAAGGATTTGTGTAGCATAAGTAAAGAAACTCATAAGCTGTCCTGTTGTCATTGTGCTAGAAACTATCATTTTAGCACCTATCCATGATAAAAGTAAGATACAAGTATACATTGTAACTTGCATTACAGGAGCATTTAATACTATTAATTTTTCTGCAAAAATAAAGCTATTTCTTACATCTCCTGATGCTTTTTTGAATTTGTTTATTTCAAAATCTTCTCTTACTGCTGATTTTACAGTTCTTATTCCTGTTAAGTTTTCTTGAACACTTGCATTTAATGCATCATATTTTTTGAAAACACTTGTAAATCTAGGGAATGCAGTTTTTATTATAAGAGCTAATATTAACCCTAAGAATAGTACTGCACCTAGGAAAACTAGTGATAATTGTGGATTAATTAATATAGACATTACCATTGCTGATATAAGCATGATTGGAGCTCTAACAAGCATTCTTAAAATCATTTGATATGCATTTTGCACGTTTGTTATATCTGTTGTAAGTCTTGTTACTAAACCTGCTGTTGAATATTTATCGATATTTTCAAAAGAAAAATCTTGTATATTTTCAAACATTGCACGTCTTAAGTTTCTAGCATAACCTGCTGAAGCATTTGCCGCAAATTTTGCCCCTAATGCACCACAAACAAGTGATAACATAGCAACTACAAGCATAAGTAAACCTATTTTGGCTACATATCCCATATCGCTATTACTTAAACCATTGTCTATGATCATGGCCATTAAAAGTGGTATTATAACTTCACATATACATTCTAATACCATAAAGATTGGCGTTATGATAGAATTCTTTTTGAATTCACCAATATACGCCGATAATTTTCGTATCATTTTATTCCTCCTCAATATATAAATTTTTATTTAAATTAAATAAATTATTTAATTTTTAACATTATAAATTTCTCATTATAATACTTTTAAGATTAACTTAAAAGTATTATAATGAGAATTACTTTAAATTTTCTAAAATTTTATGCATATAATCAAATAACTGCTTTTGTTCTTCCTTTGAAATACCATTTAGCATTTGGGCATCTAATTCTTGTATATATAAATAAGCATCGTCTAACACTCTTTGGGTTTTTTCTGTCATCTTTATAAATTTAGATCTTTTATCATTTAAATTTTGTTCTCTAGTTATAAATCCTTTTTCTTCTAATCGGTTTAATAATCCTGTAACCGTTGGATTTTTAAGTGTTAATCCCGTTTCTAAATCCCTTTGAGTAAGTGTATCTTCCTCATGTCTTTTTAAATATAAAAGTATATCCATTTGCGACGGAGTCAAGTTATATCTTTGTAAGTTTTTATGACAACGTGTCTCAAATGCTATATGTATTTGTTTAATTAAAAAACCTATAAGTACTTTTTCTTCCATATTAATTCTCCTAAATACATAGCTTGCTATATATTTTATTTATTTTTTTATTTATTGTCAATAGAGCTAATTTTATTTTTTTATTTTTTCTATAGGTTAATTTTCTTTACACAAAAAAAGACTCCTATCCCTAATTGGTACAAAAGTCATATATAAATTATATTTCTCTAATACTTATATATCAAGTTATTCCAGTTTTATTCTTGCTATTTGTCTCTTAAAATTTAATCACTGTTATAAGTAATCTTATATAATTTATATTTAACCTATAGTATAATATTATTATCAAAAATAAATTTTTAAGGGGAAAACATATGAAAAAACTATCTATTGTAATATTAGTCATAATTGCATTATTTGCTTTCGGCTGTAAAAAAGAAGATACTTCTAACAACATGGTCAAGTTAAATAGAGTTGATATTTCATCAATTAGCAATACACAACTAAAAAATTTTATAAATGAAGCTTCACAAAAAGAAGGAGTTTATCAAATTAATACAAAATCAAATACTTATATATTTTTTAATGGAATAGAAAATGAATTTACTGATATAAAATGTAGCTTGGATAATAAAACTTTAAATATTGAATCTAATAAAAATAAATTAGACTCAAGTTCTCCATCACAAAATTTATATGTTATATATCAAAAGAACACAACTATCACAAATGACAAGGCAGTTTTCTTTGATACTATAAAGCTTGTTATAGATAATAAAGAATCTAACTTTGAAAATGTATTTGTTGAAAATAGAAATATATAATAACGAAAATATTGATTATAAAAATAATATAAAAAAGGCTGTTACAAAGTAAATTTAATTTGCTTAGTACTAGCCTCGTTTTATAATTCTAAGGAAATTATATATTATCTGGTTTGTAGATAATTATAATTTCCTTACATGTGTTTCAAAGAAATCTACCTTGTGAAATGTCTTTAGAATAAAGATTTCTTTATATGAAAAACTTTTAGTACCAATGTACTTTCCATTTTCCACTCAAATATCTCCATACAAAAAATATACTTCTTACAACCCAATCTGTAGTCATAGCTACCCATACACCAAATACTCCTAATCCCATGTATTTTCCTATAATGTAACTAAAACCTATTCTAAAAATCCACATTGAGAATATACAAACTATCATACAAAACTTAACGTCATTTGATGCTCTAAGTGTATTTGCTATCATAAATGATAATGGCCAAATAAGCATCGCCATAACACCATGATATATTATTATTTGTTTAGTCATTTGGGCAGTTCCTTCAGATAAGTTATATACATCTAAAATAAGATTTAATGCTAAAAATATAAATATATTCGTGATTATTATTCCTATATAACTTAGTTTCAACATTTTTTTAGTATAATATTTTGTTTGGTATTCATCATCAGCACCTACGCATTGTGATACTACTGCTAAATCAGCTTGACCTATAGCCATTCCAGGTACTATTTGAAAAAGTGCAAGACAGTTACTAACTGCATTTGCTGCAATAGCAGCTGTACCAAAACTTGCAACTAAATTTAGTACTACTATTTTTCCAAGTTGGAACATACTATTTTCTAGTCCATTAGGTATGCCAATATATAAAATTCTTTTTATTAAAGTTTTATTAAATCTAAAACACATCTTTTTTGATATATGAATTTGTAAATCTTGATTTCTTATAAGATAAAATGCTATTATAGCTGCTAAATATCTTGAGAAAACTGTAGGAATTGCAGCACCTACAACCCCCATTTTTAGTCCATATATTAATATTGCATTTCCTATAAAGTTTACACTATTCATAAGAATTGATATTTTCATAGTCACTTTTGAATTTCCCATAGTTCTAAACAAAGCCGCTGCTCCATTATATATTGCTATAGCTGGAATTGATAAAAATACTATCAATAGATATATATTTGCAAATCCCATAACATCAGCTTCTAATTTTCCAAATACCTTGTATAATATAAAATATTTTAAAAGATATCCCAAAATCATAATTCCTATAGAACTTACTAATAAAAATAACATTAATTGATCTGATGCTTCACATGACTTTTCTTCATTTTTTTGACCTAAAAATTGACCTGCAACTACAGCTCCACCAGTACCTAATGCAATAAATACTTGGGTTATTAATACCATAATAGTATCTACTAAAGATACTGCTGATACTGCCGCTTCCCCTACGCTTGCAACCATAATTGAATCTACTAAACCAACGACTATTAAAAGTAACTGTTCTACAATTAATGGTCCTATCAATTTTCTTAAGTCTGAATTAGAAAATAAATAATTGACTTTATTCTGACTTGCCTCCACTCAAACCCCTTCTTTCACAAAGATTTTAAAATATATAGATATTTTAAAATGCATAATATTAATTTTTACTATTTTAAATTATAAAGAGTAGCTAAAAATGTAATATACATCAATAACTACTCTCTTATTTAAATTATATACCTATTGGTATTTTCTTACAACAATTCTTATAAAGTTGCTTTTAGAGCTTGGTCTATATCCCAAAGTAAATCATTTATATCTTCTATACCAACTGACATTCTTATCATGTCAGGTCTAACACCTGCTGATTCTTGTTCTTCTTCATTCAGTTGAGCATGTGTAGTACTTGCAGGATGTATAACTAAAGATTTAGCATCTGCTACATTTGCAAGGTGAGAGAATATTTTAAGACTTTCTATAAATTTCTTGCCTGCTTCAAGCCCACCTTTTATGCCAAATGTAAATATTGAACCTGCACCTTTTGGAAGATATTTTTGCCCTAATTCATAATATTTGTTGCCTTCAAGCCCTGGATAATTAACCCATGCAACTTGAGGGTGATTATTTAAAAACTCAGTTATAGCTTTTGTATTGCTTATATGTCTTTCTATTCTAAGCGACATTGTTTCTAAACCTTGTAATAACATAAATGCATTAAATGGACTTAAACAAGCTCCTGAATCTCTCAACCATTGAACTTTTAATTTAGTCGCATAAGCCGCAGCTCCAACATCTTTTGCATAATTAAGACCATTATAAGACATATCTGGCTCTGTCAAACAAGGGAACTTTCCACTTCCTATCCAGTCAAAATTACCACTATCAACAACAACCCCACCTAAAGTAGTTCCATGACCACCTATAAATTTAGTTGCTGAATGTACTACAATATCTACACCATGTTCAAATACTTTTATTAAATAAGGTGTTCCAAAAGTATTGTCTAGCATAAATGGTATTTTGTTTTCATGAGCAATATCTGCTATAGCTTCTATATCGATTAAATTTATCCCTGGATTTCCTATTGTCTCAGCATAAACAAGTCTAGTCTTATCATTTATTGCTTTTCTAAAACTCTCTGGATCATCTGGGTCTACAAAATGAACCTTTATACCGAATTTAGGAAGCATATTTGAAAGTAAATTATATGTTCCTCCATATAAAGTTGGTGCCGCTACTATTTCATCCCCTGCTTGTATTATATTAAGTATAGCTGCATTTATAGCCCCCATTCCTGAAGAAAATGCTACTGCACCTACTCCACCTTCAAGTAATGCCATTCTATCTTCAAATACTTGAACAGTTGGATTTGATATTCTTGAATATATATGCCCCTCTTGTTTTAATGCGAATAAATCAGCACCATACTTCACACTTTCAAAACAATATGATGTTGTTTGATAAATTGGTACAGCTCTAGAACCTGTCGCTGAATCTGGTTCTTGTCCCCCATGAATTTGTAATGTACTAAAACCTAGTTTTCTTTCTGTCATGTTATCCCTCCGAATATATTATTGTTAAATACAAGTAAAATGTTTATATTAAACATATAAAAATATCTTTAAATTTTTTTAAAGATAAAAATTATTTATAGCATATTTAAAAAATTATACTTATCGCCAAATATAAAGTAATATAATTTCCTATATACTATAAAAAGCTCTTTTACCTTACGATAAAAGAGCTTTATTTCTCATTCTCTCTTATCTTTCTTATGAAAACATAAGTAGGATTTAGCACCTATCTAATATAGGTTGCTGGACTTCTCAGGGCCTATTCCCTCCATCACTCTTGATAAGAATTTATTTAGTTAAGATTGATATTTATAATTATATACCTAAAGTATATTTTAAACAATATTTTTTACATATTTTTCTAATTTATTATTTTTTCTCAGCTACTCTAAGTTTTGCACTTCTTGAACGAGGATTTGCCTCAACTTCTTCTTTGCTTGGAAGTATTGGTTTTCTAGTTATAACTTTAACTTCAGAAACTTTATCACACTGACAAATTGGAAGTTCTGGTGGACAAACACAGCTAAGCGATAATTCTTTAAATTCATTTTTTACTATTCTATCTTCTAAAGAGTGGAATGTAATTATACATATTCTTCCCCCTTTATTCATCATAGAAACAGCATCGTCTATCATTTTGTTTATAACTCCAAGCTCATTATTTACTTCTATACGTATAGCTTGGAAAGTTCTTTTAGCTGGATGTGGTCCATCTATTCTAGCTTTTTTAGGGATAGCTTTTTTTATTACATCAACTAATTCACCTGTTTTTTCGATTGGCTTTTCATCTCTAGCTTCAACTATAAATTTAGCTATTCTCTTCGCCCAATTGTCTTCACCATAATCTTTTATTATTTTTGCAAGTTGCTCTTCTGAGTATGTATTTACTACATCATAAGCAGAAAATGGCTTTCTAATATCCATTCTCATATCTAAAGGAGCATCGTGCATATATGAGAAACCTCTATCAGCTTCATCTAATTGATGAGAAGAAACTCCTAAGTCAGCTAGTACTCCATCTATCTTATATACACCTATTTTTTCTAATTCTTCTTTTATATTTGAAAAATTGCTGTGAATAAATCTAACTCTATCAGAATACTCTGCTAATCTCTCTTTTGCAGTAGCTATTGCATTTTTATCTTGGTCAAACCCTATAAAAAGTCCGTCTTTTGAAAGTCTTTTTACGATTTCTTTTGAGTGTCCTGCACCACCCATTGTACAGTCTACATATACACCGTCTTCTTTTATATTTAAATTTTCTATACATTCATCTAAAAGTACAGATACGTGATGGAATTCCATAAAAAATTCACTTCCTTTCTGTAAAATCTCTAACTGTCGTATTTTTTATATTAATGTTATCTATTAGATTTTTTTACTAATACATAATTTAGTACAACACCTATAATTATAAATACTAAACTTATAACTTGTGCCATTCTTAATGGTCCTAACATAAGTGAATCTGTTCTAAGTCCTTCTATGAAAAATCTTCCTATAGAATATAATATTAAATAGTAAGCAAGGATTTGGCCTTCATATTTTTGTTTTTTTCTAAATACCATCAAAAATATAAATACACCTAAATCCCATATAGATTCATATAAAAATGTAGGATGTACTTTTACACCATCAACCATTATCCCCCATGGTAAATCTGTCGGTCCCCCATGAGCTTCTTTGTTTAGGTAATTTCCCCATCTCCCAATTGCTTGAGCTAATGGTATACCTATAACAACGCAATCAGCCAATTTAAAGAAGTTTAATTTCTTAACTTTAGCATATATAAACCCAGCTAAAATTCCTCCAATTAGAGCTCCATGAATTGCTAAGCCGCCACCTCTAAAGTTTAAAATTTCAGCTATATTTCCTGAATAATAAGACCAGTTAAAGATAACATAATAAGCTCTAGCTCCTATAAGTCCACAAGGGATTGCAATAATAGCTAAATTTAATATATCATCTTCTTTTATATTAAGCCTTTTTGCTTCTCTTAATGCAATAAAAACTCCAAGGACCATCCCTGTAGCCATTAAAATTCCATACCACATTATATCTACACCAAACAGTGTAAATGCAACTCTATCCATATAAACACCTCTTATCTTCTAAATATTCTACTAAATAAACTTACTTTTTCTATTGGTTTCTCTAGTGGCTCTTCTACAATAATATCTTTATTGTCTAAGATACACTGAGCATTATTTTTAAATAGATTTTCTGCCATAGATTTTGAGCATTTATCTTCAACATATTCATATGCCTCTCTCAATAATGGGCGTCTTCTTGTATCACTATGGGCATCTGTCGCAACTAAATGAACCATATTTCTACTAATTAAAAGATCACATATTTTTTGGAATTGTTTACCCTGTTTTCCTATAAGACTTGAGCTATTTATTTGAATAATTGCACCTGTTTTTATACAATCATAAATTATCTCTGGGTCCTCATGAATTTGCATATATCTCTCTACATGAGCCAATACTGGTGTATATCCCTGTTGTTTTAATTCATAAACAATATTGCATAAGTTGCTAGGAAAATTATTAGGCGGAAACTCTATTAATATATATTTACTATCATTTAAACAATAAAAGTCTAGTTCTGAAATCTTATCCATTAAATCATATGTAAAATAAATTTCGTTTCCTAAATATATTTCTATATCTATATTATTTTCTTTTAATTCCTTTTTAAATCTCTCACGAATTCTTTTTAACTCCTCACCCTTTTCATATTTGAATTCTGGATGATAATGAGGAGTTGCAATCATTTTGATGATTCCTTCTTCTTGTGCTATTTTTGCCATATTTATGGCTTGTTGCATAGATTCAGCTCCATCATCAACCTCTGGTAGTATGTGACAATGTACGTCTATCATAAAAAAATCCCCCTTTTTAAAGTAAGCTATCTGAATACAAATGTTATTATATCAGTTTATAGCTTAAAAATAAATATTTCGTATGTATTCTAAAAAACAAAAGTTGTAAGAAGATATCTCCTACAACTTTTATTTTTATAATTTGTAATTTATATTGTAGATTTTATACTCAATGTTTTTATTTAGTTATTTTCTTTATCAATAGGCTCTACAATAGATATTACACAGTTATCTTCTCTTAAGTGTTCTTCTAGTCTTTGTTGTACTTCTTCAAATGTAACTTCTTTTATTACCTCTACATAATCTAATAAGTTTATATCTTTAAATTTGTAGAAGATAAAGTTGTTTGCAATGAAAGTTAAAGAATCAAAGTATTTAATAAAATTACCTATAGAAGATTTTTTAACTCTTTCAAAGGTAGCTCTATCTAATCCTTCTTTTTTATACATATCAAGATACTCGAATATAACTTTTTTTACTTGTTTTGGATCTTTTGATTCGCCTCCAACTGTTGTAAATGCGTAATCGATTTGTGAAGTAAATCCTGCTCCAAAACTTCTATTTATAAGGCCTTTCATATATAGATTTTCATATATTTCACTACCACGTCTAAATAACATTTCATTTAATATGTCTGTCATTACTTCGTATTTAAGTAGTTCTCTTCCTTTTATATTTACTTTATCGTCTTTAAATCCTATATTGAAGATAGGTATTGAAATAGGCGCCTGAGTTATTATTTCTTTTTGGTTAACTGTTGTAGGCTCTTCTGGATATATTCTAGTTATTTCTTCTTCCATTTTTGCCATGTCGTATTTATTTGCTTGTTTTACTTTATCAAATAATTCTTCTGGTTCTAAATCACCAATTACAAATAAAGCCATATTTCCTGGATTGTAGAATGTATTATAACATTTATAAAGTTCTTCTTTTGTTATTTTGTATATGCTCTCTACGCTTCCAGCTATATCTACTCTAACAGGGTGGTTTACATACATTGCTTTTATTGCGTTAAATGATACATTCCAGCCTGGGTCATCATCATACATTTTTATTTCTTGGGCAATTATTCCCTTTTCTTTTTCTACATTTTCATCTGTAAAATGAGGTGTCTGCACATAATCAAATAAATGATCTAGACAATCATAAAAATTCTCTGTTGTTGTAAATAAATACGCTGTCGTTGTAAAGTTTGTAAATGCATTGGCATTAGCTCCCCATTTTGAGAATTTTCCAAATGCATCTGTTTCATCTGGTTGTTCGAACATTTTATGCTCTAAGAAATGTGCTATACCTTCGTTTACTCTAATAGGTTCACTCTCTCCTATAGGAATAAATTCTAAGTCATTTGAGCCGTAATTAGTAGCTAAAACAGCATACTTTTTAGTAAATCCTTTTTTAGGCATAAAGTACACATCTAATCCATTTTCTAATTTTTCATAATATAATTCTTCTTTTAACAATTCGTTGACTATCTTTTCCATTATGCCCTCCCTATTTACTTAAGAAGTATATAGTATCTAGTTGAATATCTTTTACAGCATCTACTACATCTTCCTTTGTAGATTTATTTATCATATTTTTTATCTCATCTAAGTCACTTTTATTTTTTGCTATTGATTGAGAGAAATAGAAATCTGAAAGTCTTCCTATTTCGTCGTTTAAAGAATTTAAAGAATTTATAAATGCAATTTTAGCATTTGCAATTTCTGTTTCTGTTATATCTCCGTCTTTTAATTTTTGAACTTGCTCTTTTACTAATTCAACAGTTCTTTCATAGTTTTCAGCTTCTATTCCTGAACAAACCATCATTGTAGATTTGCTTTTTTGTATTGTAGAGTAAATAGTATAACAAAGACTTTCTTTTTCTCTTACATTTACAAATAGTTTACTATCAGCGCCTCCACCTAATATTCTAGAACCTAAAAGAAGGCTATAGTATCTCTCTTCATCAAGATAATCAACATTACATCTATAACCCATAACTAATTTACCTTGTGCTATGTCCATAGTTTCTTTTACTTCTTTTACTTCGTCTACTTCTTTATAGAATTCTTCTTTTGGTAAATCTATTATATCTCCTCTATCGAATGTAAATCTTTCTTTTATTAATTCTACTACTTCTGATTCATCAAATTCGCCTTCGATTATTATTTCTATTGGAGAAGTTTTTAATATATTTTTATAATGTTGATATAAGTTTACTCCATTTATATCGTCTAAATCTTCGATATAACCCTTCCCACTTATAGCGTATGGTTCTCCTTCGAACATAATTTCACTAGCTTGTTTCATTGCATAGGTACCTTTATCATTGATGATACCCATTATAGAATCTTTTAATATTTCTTTTTCTATTTTTAGGTATTCTTCACTAAATCCACCATCTACTATTAGAGGATTATTTATTATTTCGTTTAATAGGTCTATACAACCACCTAATATTTTTTCGTCTAAATATTTTTCATTTACACCTAATATACTAAATCCTAAAACTTGATGTTCTCCTCGTTTTGATGTTCCAGCATTTAGATATGAGCCGTATAGTTCTTCTTCTCTATTTGTCAATTGACCAAGTGTTTTATATTTATCGCAACCACTTTTTAAAATGCCTGGAAGTAGAGCATTTTTTGTAACTTCTTTTCTATCTAATTCTCTAAGTATATATACACTTACTAAATTTGTCTTAAATTTACTTTCTGGGATTAATGTAAGTTTTACATTTTTCCCTATTTCTAATGTCTTTAAATTTTTCATGTACTAGCTCCTTTTCCTTATTTTAACTATCCTATATAATAATACCTTATCTTCATCATATTTGCTATTTTATTTAATCATTCTTTTATATTATCTCTTTATTTTTACTATTATATACAAAAGTCAAATTGTTTACATATATCGTAGTTATGATGTATAATACAAGATGTATGTCTAAAATTATTGAGAAAAATAATTAATTTTTATATAAAAGAGAGGAAGATCATAATGAAATTAGGAATAGTAGGTTTACCAAATGTAGGTAAAAGTACATTATTTAATGCTATAACTCAAGCTGGAGCAGAATCAGCAAACTACCCATTCTGTACAATAGAGCCAAATGTAGGTGTTGTTGCAGTTCCAGACGAAAGATTAAACGTATTAAAAGAATTAAATAACGCTAAAAAAATAGTTCCAACTGCTATAGAATTCTGCGATATCGCAGGTCTTGTTAGAGGAGCTTCAAAAGGTGAAGGTCTTGGAAATAAATTCTTATCTCACATAAGAGAAGTTGACGCTATAGTACACGTTGTTAGATGTTTCGAAGATTCAAACGTTGTTCACGTTGACGGTTCAGTTGACCCAATAAGAGATATCGATACTATAAACTTAGAGTTAATATTATCTGATATAGAAATATTAGATAGAAGAATAGTTAAAACTACTAAAGCTTTAAAATCTGACAAATCACTTGCTGGTGAATTAGAAATGTTAAATTCTATAGCTGCTACTTTAGCAGAAAGTAAATCAGTAAGAACTATGGACTTTACTGAAGAAGAACAAGAATTCGTAAACAGCTTAAACTTATTAACTTCTAAACCAGTTATATATGCTGCTAACGTTTCAGAAGATGATTTAGCTGATGAAGGTGCTAACAACGAATACGTTGCTAGAGTTAGAGAATTCGCTGCTTCTGAAAATGCTGAAGTTGTTGTTGTTTGTGCTCAAATAGAAGCGGAAATATCTGAACTTGAATCTGATGAAGAGAAAAAAGAATTCTTAGAAACTCTTGGACTTGAACAATCAGGTCTTGATAAATTAATCCAATCATCTTACTCATTATTAGGACTTATGTCATTCTTAACTGCTGGTGAGCAAGAAGTTAGAGCTTGGACTATAAAAGTTGGAACAAAAGCTCCACAAGCTGCTGGTAAAATACACAGTGATATAGAAAGAGGATTCATCAGGGCTGAAATAGTAAACTACAATGATTTAGTTGAATGTGGAAGTGTTGCAAACGCTAGAGAAAAAGGTCTTGTAAGACTTGAAGGTAAAGACTACGTAATGCAAAACGGAGACGTTGTTAACTTCAGATTCAACGTATAAGATAAATATAAACTTATAAAAAGATAACTATTATCTTTTTATAAGTTTATAAGGCATAGCTTTTGGGCTATGCTTTTTTTATAAAAATTATATTTATATAACTTTATATATAAAAAAAGCTTACAATATGGATATCCATACTGTAAGCTTTTTATTAGTTGTGAACCATAACTTCTTGCTCACGACTTGCAAGTACTTTTTTAGCTTCTTCTCTTACTATATCTCTTTCTGAGAATGGAACTTTTACACCATTTATTAATTGGTATGTTTCGTGTCCTTTTCCTGCAAGTACTATCATATCGCCTTCTTGTGCCATTCTAACAGCTAGTTGAATAGCTTTTTCTCTATCCGGCTCTATTATATATTTACTTTTATCATCATATGATTTAGCTATATCATATATTATTTTTTCAGGATCTTCAAAGTCTGGATTATCAGATGTTAATATACTTAAATCACATTCTTTTGCAGCAACATCGCCTAATTCTTTTCTACGTATTTCAGTTCTTCCGCCAACTGAACCAAATAGACATATAAGTCTTTTGTGGTCGTAGTGTTCTAGTGTCTTTAATATATTTTCTAAACTAACTCCATTATGTGCATAATCTATAATTATAGTTGCATAAGGTAATGCAGATAAAACCTCTACCCTTCCGCAAACTTTTGCTTCAGTTAGGGCTTTTCTAGTTATTTCTTTTTTAACACCTAAATATTTACAAACAGATATTACAGCTAATGCATTGTAAATACTAAATATTCCTGGCGAACATATATAATAATCATCATTAGATTCTTTAGTTTTGCAGACAAAGTTTACACCTAGTGAATCTAAGTCTTTTGAGTATTGTATTTCAGTAGCCATTACATCAGCTTGTTTTTCTATACCGAAAGTTTCGATATTGCAAGTTGCAATGTCTATTATGTCTTTTGCATATTTATCATCTATATTGATTATTCCATGCTTAGCTAATGTAAATAATTTAGCCTTACATTCTAAGTAATTCTCAAAAGTAGGGTGTTCTTTTGGTCCTATATGGTCTGGTGATAAGTTTGTGAATATAGCAATATCAAAATCAACATGCTCTACTCTATGTCTTTGAAGCCCACCAGAAGATACCTCCATAGAAACACATTCTACTCCACTGTCTAACATCTTTCTAAATATTCTATGAAGTTCATAACTTTCAGGAGTTGTATTCACTGTAGTTTCTGATATGTTGTTGTAGAAAGTACCATTAGTTCCTACTACACCTGTATTTATTCCCGCTCTGTTTAAAACTTCACTTATATAGTTTGTAATTGTAGTTTTACCTTTTGTCCCAGTAACACCTATTATTTTTAATGATTTTGATGGATTTCCAAAATAATTTGCAGACATTTTAGATAAAGCTATTCTAGTATCTTCAACTATTATTTTTATAGCGTCATCTGCCATTTCTATATCATCTTGTAATACAAAGACTCTAGCTCCTCTTGAATATGCATCAAAGACATATTTATGTCCGTCTACTGTTTCTCCTTTAAGAGCAACGAACATATATCCTGGTTGGCATTTTAAAGAACTATAAGCTATGTCTACTATTTCAATATCATTAAAATCTTTTGAATCAGTATTAGAGGTAAAAGAAATACCTTCTAATACATTAGTTAATTTAACCATATGTCCTCCTATAGTTTCATCAATTTAATAATTATTCTTAAACAAATATTTCTTTTACTTTTCTATTTGATTTTATAATAGTCTGTCTTGCTAATACTTCTAATGAATCTATATATAGGTCATTACCTAAATTGTTGTCGTTTTTTAAGATAGATAACTCAGTACAACCAAGTACTATTCCATCACATCCATTTTCTTTTAAATGGTTTACCAATTTATTAAATTTATTCATATCAGCAGGTTTTCCACTTTTTATATCGTCATAAATTATCTCCATGACTTGCTGTTGTCTTTCATCATCAAAGACGAAATACTCCATATCAAATCTTTCACACATTTCTTGATATAATTTAGTTTTAATATTACCTGTTGTAGCCATAATACCTAATTTTTTATGACCATTTTCTTTAGCATATTTTATTGTCTCTTCAACAATGCTAAGAACTGGTATATTTACACTTTTATTTATTTTCTCATAAAAATAATGTGCTGTATTGCAAGTTATTACTATAAAGTCTACACCGAATTGTTCTAATTTTTGTGCATCACTAATAAGTACATCAGCTGGATTTTCATCACTTTTGCCTAAAATGTATGTACTTCTATCTGGTGTAGTTGCTCTATTTGTAATTACCATGTCTACGTGTTCTTGATCAGTTTTAGCATCAGTCATATCCACTACCATTTTGTAGAAATAAACAGATGCCATAGGCCCTAGACCGCCCATTACTCCTGCAGTTATATTTTCCATATTATCACCATTCTTATTTACAGTATTTATTAAACTTTCTGATTTGATTTATGCTGTATAAGAAGATGTACCAACTTCTCTTAATATTCCCGCTTAAATCGTATTTATATCCAAATGATGTTGCTTCTTTTCCTTCTGAAGCTAATTGTTTACATTTGTTTACTAAATCTTTATTTTTAACAAATTTATATACTACATGTCTTGGTATAACTCTCCAGAAGAAAGGTTCTTTTTGTATTTTTAATTCTAATTCTTTATTTTCAACTCTATCTTCAACTACATATTTAGCTATGTTGTTTCCAGAACCAGTTACGTAGTAGTTACTTCTACCTTGTCTTAAGTTTATTTCAAATACTTTGTAAGTATTATCTCTTGTATCGTATTTTATATCGAAGTTAGAGAAACCAGTGTAGTTTATGCTTTCTAAGAAGTTTTTGAATTTAGTCATTACTTCTTCGTCATATTCAGTTATTATAGCTGCGTGGTTTCCTATTCCTTTTGGTGTATGTTCTTCAAGTAAAACATGTCCTAAACACATCATTTTTACTTTTCCGTTTTGGTCAGAATAACAAGTTAAAACTCTCATGTGTGAGTCATCACCTGGTATAAAATCTTGTACTATTAAAGATTTTTCATATCCATGTGAATATATTTCATCAGTTATTTGTTTGAATTCATTTGCATCTTGCACAATGTATGCTTTTTTCATTCCTGGGAATTCATGTTGGAAGAAAGTAACACTGTCTGATGCTTTTAAGATTACTGGATAGTTAAATCCGAAATCTACTACTTCATCACCTTTGTTAAATACGTGTGTTTTTGGGTAGTTAAGATTGTACTCTTCACATATTTGGTAGAAAGAGTCTTTCTCGATTAATTTGTCTTTTAATTCTTTATCTATATATGGAACTATATATTTTGTTGAAAGTATCTCTTTATTATCGATTATAAATTCAGCATATTCATCTTTACATCCATGTATGATAAATACTTTACCTTCTTCTGCTTCTTGATCTGGTAATTCTAATAATCTTTTTAAGAAAGCTTCTTCGTCTTCTATAGTCGTTCCTTCTCTGTAATCGATTATTTTACTGTGATTTGTTGCTCCTATACGGATTTTTCCAAATGCTATTGATTTTACTCCATATGCTTCATGGTAAGCTCTTGCAACAGAGTAACAATTTATATCTCCACCAACCAATACTGGTTGAATTTTTACGTTATTCAATTAGTCCACCTCTTATTTTTCATTTTAATTTATTTTCTTTCATTTTTATACAATGGTATTATACTTTATTTTAATTGATATGTCAAAGAACGAAGCGCTTGGAAATCGTTATTTTTAACAGTTTTAATATAGATTTATTTGGATAAATTATTTAACATTTGTTAATTTTATTTTTTATAATTTATCGCATTTTGTGACAAAAAAATATGACAAAACACAATTTATATGCTTTGTCATATTTTTATTTTTAAGCTTTATATTGATTCAATTTCATCTTTTTTAAATTGCTTCATATCTAAGTTTGATTTACTTATTACTTTATTTAATTTATTTATATCACTTTGAGTTGAGTATGCAATATTTACAATTGCAAAATCTTCATAGTCCATATCTGCATAATAAAGTAATTTTTCTGATTTACTTTCTTCTAAAACTTTATTAATTTGATAAACTAAACTCTCATCAAAACAAGTATTATCTTTGCTTAAATTTACGCTAACTTCTTTTTCATTTATTTTCATAGTAATAGTTCTATTTTTTAAGCTAGATTTTTCACTTATATCTGTTATCTTAATTTCATCATCTGAAATTTGTGAAATATAATCAATTATATCTTCATATGTGTATCCATAGTCTAATATATCACTATCAAATGACATTATATTTTTACTATTTAATTCTATGCTTTTATCTTCTTTTCTGGCGTCTATTAATACATCGTCTAAGTCTAAGTCTATATTAAATGTATTGTCAAAGGCATAGTATGTTTCCCAATCTCCTAAGATACAATATTCCATAGTTATGGTTTTATTATCTCTAACTAAATTTCCGGTTAATGTAATATCGTCTCCTTGTTTGTATTGCTTTATCTCATCATAATGTTCATTTTCATCTTGATCAAATCTACAATATATCTTATATTGACTATTTTTTTTAGTTTCTAGCTCAACTTTAAGTACTCTATCATCCAATTCTTCTACTTTTTTTACCTTACCCGTAAGTTCTAAAAAAACTTGGTCATAGTTTAAATCTGCATTTTTTTCACTACGTTCATATTCTTCTATTAATTCATCTGATGAAATAGATATATCCTCCCAAAAATCACCTAAGAAGTTTTGTAATCCAAGATATTCTGATGAATCATTATTTTTACTTTTAGAGTTTATATTTATCAATATAATTCCTATTGAAATCAATATTAATATTAAAATTATAATAAACCCTATAAATACGGGGTTTCTCTTGATGAAATTTTTTTGTGTTTTTCCACATGCCAAACATCTATCACTGGTTATTTCTAATTTTTCCCCACAGTATTTACATACTTTACTTTTTTTCATATAAATTCCCCTTATTTTTCATTTTCCACAAATTATCATTCTATTTATATTATACATAAAATTACTATTTTACTATAGAAACAATTTTGTTATTTTTACCAAAAAAACCCAATCTTTAAAATTTAATGATTGGGTCTTAAAAATCTATATATATTTAATTTTATTAAATATCATAAGAATAATCAGCTATATTTTTAGAGTGGTCTGATATTCTTTCTAAGTTATTTAATATATCAAAATAAATAACACCAGAATCTACTGTACATTTTCCATCGTTTAATCTTTGTAGATGATGGTTTCTATATCCTATTTCTAATAAATCAACTTGTCTTTCATTTTCATGTACTTGTTTTCTAAGTTGTAAATTAATTTCTTCTAAACATTTCATAGAGTCAGTGAAGTTATTTATCGCTAAATTATATATTTCTCTAATTTCGTCTTCTGCATGTTCTGATAAACTAAGATTTTCATTAATTAAATCTCTACCTAATTCAGCAATATTTTCACCATGGTCTGATATTCTCTCTATGTCGTTAACTGCATATATTAAATTTGTAACTTTGTTACGTTCATCCTCATTTAATGATTCTTTTGATAGTTTAACTAAAAATGCAAGAAGTTGTCTTTGTATTTGGTTTACCTTTTTCTCCATTTCAAAAGTTTTTTCCACTTCTTCTCTTGAATTATTTAGTATACCTTCAATTGCATATTGTACAGATTCTTTAGCATAGTTAGCCATTTCTTTTATTTCTAAAAATGCATTTCCAACAGCAATGCTTGGTGTTTCTATCATTCTATCGTCTATATATTTTACATCTAAGTTTTCATGTTTTTCATCTTCAGTAACTGGTATTAATTTTAAAACTAATTTAACTATATATTTTGAGAATGGCAATAACACGATTACATTTACTACGTTAAATAATGTATGTGCGTTTGCTATTTGTCTTACAACGTTGTTTGGATCTAAGTAAGTTACAACTTTGCTTATTGGTATTGTAAATATAAACATAAATAGTATCGTACCTATTACATTAAATGTTAAATGCATAGTTGCTGCTCTTTTAGCATTTTTCGATGCACCTAAACTTGATAATAGTGAAGTAACACATGTACCTATATTATCACCATATAATATTGGTAATGCTGCACTCAGTGGTAAAATACCTTGTGATGCTAAAGCTATCAACATCCCCATAGAT
Source organism: Clostridium sp. 1001270J_160509_D11 (assembly GCF_015667935.1). Classification (GTDB taxonomy): domain Bacteria; phylum Bacillota; class Clostridia; order Peptostreptococcales; family Peptostreptococcaceae; genus Intestinibacter. The sequence goes on from NZ_JADPET010000026.1 coordinate 21,224, forward strand.
GCACTTGATGATTGAACTATACCTGTTATTAAGAAACCTGCTAGTATTCCTAATACTGGATGGATACCAACGAAAAGTAAAGCATCTCTGAATTGTGGTAAATCCGCTAAAGGACTTACTGCTTCTTTCATAAATTCCATACCCGTAAATAACATACCAAATCCTAATAATATCTCTGCATATTGTTTATGCTTTTGTTTTTTTGATGCTAAGTATATAATTATACCTATTCCTAATGCTATAGGTGCTATATCTTCTAATTTAAATGATACTAATTGTGCTGTAACTGTTGTACCTATATTGGCACCCATAATTACACCTATTGCTTGTGATAATGACATTATACCTGCATTAACAAAACCTACAACCATTACAGTTGTTGCACTCGAGCTTTGTATTATACCTGTTACTACAGCTCCTACTAAAACTCCCATTACTACATTACTTGTTAAAAATCCAATTATTTTTTTTAATTGTTCTCCGGCAGATTTTTGAAGTCCATCGCCCATCATATTCATACCGTATAAAAATAATCCTAGGCCACCTAGTAAACTAATTGCTATTTGCACGTCTGCTCCTCCTTAAGACTTATAAATTAATTCCTTTTGATAATACATTAAAAATCAAATTTGTTTGCTAAATCAAAGTTAATTCAATATTAAGATTATGTTAAATATGATATAGTCGTTAAAATTTGTATAAAAATGGTATATAAATCGTTTACTTTTGATTAAAAATCTTTAATTTATATACCACTTTTGTTAACATAAATATTTTCCCTAATTTGGTGTATTTTTATACTGTATAATATTATCTATTTATTTTTCTTTAATTAAGCCTTTTTTATAAGCTAAAAGCAACATTTTTAAATCATATATTTCTTCTTGCATTTTTTCTCCATCAAGAGTATCTCTCACATACATTCTACGAGCTATATCTTCTACAACTACTGAAGTTGATAATATATCACTTTCTTTTTTAATTGCGTCTTCTGCTGATGAGAATGGCTCATGAGCGACTAGTTGAAGTGTGTATGAGTTGTATATTAAAGTATATCCAGCTATACCTGTTTTTCCTTGATATGCTCTAGAAAAACCGCCGTCTATAACTAATATTTTTCCACCTGCTTTTATTGGACTTTCACCTTTTTTACTTTCAACAGGAACATGTCCAGTTATTATATGTGATTGTTCATAATCTAATCCAAATTCATCAAAAATTCTATTGCATATATTTTCATCTTCTCTCAATGTATAGTATGGATTTTTATTTTCTACATGAGTTTTTTTATCTGCAATAAAATATCTTTCATAAGTTGTCATATCATCTTTTCCAAATAATGAAGAACATTTACCTGTCCATAAGTACCACATCATATCCATACCAAATTGTTTTTCTGGACTCTTTTTATAGAAAAATCCTTTTCTCGCATAAGAATCCATTTGATCCATTAATGCTCTACCACTATACTCTTTTCCTTTTATCTTCATAGACATAAAGTTTCCTTTGTCATCAAGCGGGATACAACCATGTACTAACATATTTTTGTTTGCAATTAAGTATATACTTCCTTTTGAGAATAAGAATGAAACATGTTTTTGTAATTTTTCACTACCTTTAAATGAGGCTACTAATTTATCCATTACATTTTCTTCTTCTTTTGTCAATTTATATGGTGATTTTGGGTCTATAGTCGGGAAATTTGTATCCTTTAATTTATATACTTTTCCTTTTAAGTTTATAGTCCCCGCCTCATAATCAACTTTATCTAAAAGAAGTCTGTGCTTCATATCAAATTCAGGATTATTGTTAATTACTTCAGCTTCTAATTTAAATTGTATCATACTGATAGCTTTATGCATTTTTGCTATTAATGATTTTTCCTTAGTTGATACTTTTCCTTCTTCTGCTTTAGGCATAAATTCACTACATGGGTCATCTTTATATGCTTCCATCGCAAATGTAGCTAGAGGAAGTAGATTGATTCCATAAATATCTTCAACTATATCTAAATTTGCATATCTAGCTGATATTCTTATTGCATTTGCTATACAAACCTTTTGACCTGAGGCAGCTCCCATCCATAATATATCGTGATTTCCCCATTGAACATCTACATTGTGGTGATTTATAAGTGTATCCATGATAATATCTGGTCTTGGCCCTCTATCATATACATCACCTACTATATGTAATCTATCTACTACTAGTTTTTGTATAACTTTAGATAGAGCTATTATAAATTCTCTAGATCTATCTATTTCTATTATTGTTTCTATAATGCTTTTATAATACCCGTCTTTATGTGTACTACTTTCGTCTGGATGTAGTAATTCTTCTATTATATATTTAAAATCATCAGGAAGAAATTTTCTTACTTTAGATCTAGTATATTTGCTAGATGCATATCTACAAAGCTCTATAAGTCTGTGAATTGTTATTCTATAAAAATCTTCTAAATCTTCTTCTTCCTTTATAAGGATATCTAGCTTTTGTTCTGGATAATAAACTATTGTAGCTAGTTTTTTTCTCTCAGCTTCTGAAACAATATTCCCAAATAACTCCTCTATTTTTCTTTTTATAACTCCTGACCCGTTTTTTAGAACATGTACAAATGGTTCATATTCACCATGTAAATCTGACAAAAAATGTTCTGTCCCTTTTGGTAGACTCAGTATTGCCTCTAAGTTTATTATCTCTGCACTTGCACTCGATATGCTCGGATATTGCTTAGACAGCAACTTTAAATATTTAAGTTGGCTTTCCAACTGTTCATCCGGTATGTTATTTATTTTCATATTAAAATTCCTCCTAATATATTTTTACAAATTTAAATCTAATTTATCCTGTCCACTGTTCTTATATAAATTATAGCATACTCTTTATAGTTTTTTACTGAATTAATGTATATTCTATGCTTATTTATGTCGTATTATTTCTAATATTTTGAAAGTTTTTGTGCAACTTTGTAAAAATAAATTTATATTACATCAAAATTTTACACGTTATAAGAAAAGCTTTCAATTTCAATTAATTTTCTTATAAAAAAAATCCTTTCTTCTTGCAGTATATATGGATTTAATA
>NZ_JADPET010000269.1 GCF_015667935.1 Clostridium sp. 1001270J_160509_D11
GACCAAACTAAATTAGGTAGACCAACTGGATTTAGAATAACAGTTAGACAAGTTACAATATCTGCAGGTGCAGGATTTGTAGTTGCATTAACTGGTGAAATAATGAAGATGCCAGGTCTTCCAAAAGTTCCAGCAGCAGAAAAAATCGATGTTGATGAAAACGGAGTAATATCTGGATTATTCTAGGTAGTAATTTAATATATATATCAGTGTGTAAATGTATTATAATATTTATACATAGTGACAAAAGGATTTAATCAAGAGAATAGTGTGCTAATGCACACTATTCTCGGTAAAACCTAAAATTAGAAGGAGATATATAAATGGAAAAAATAGCTGAAAAAAGTTGTATAGGTTTTGTAGATGTGCTAGCATCTAAAGCCCCAGTTCCAGGCGGTGGTGGAGCTGCTGCATTAGTTGGAGCTATAGGTATGGCTTTAGGTAGCATGGTTTGCAATTTAACAACAGGAAAGAAAAAATATGCACAATATGAAGAAGATATACAAGCTATATTAGGAAAAGCTAAAATATTACAAGATCAATTATTAGATATGATTGATAAAGATGCTGAAGGATTTTTCCCACTTTCTCAAGCTTACGGTTTACCAGCTAATACTGATGAAGAAAAAGCTGCTAAAGAAGTAGAATTAGAAAGATGCTTAAAACTTGCATGCGAGGTTCCTTTCAAAATAGTTGAGCTTTGCAATGAAAGTATAAAATTACATGAAGAATTAGTAGATAAAGGTTCAAGACTTGCTATAAGTGATGTAGGTTGTGGTGTTCAAGCTCTAAGAGGAGCTATATTATCTGCTCAACTTAATGTAATAATAAATGTAGGTTTAATGAAAGATAAAGAATACGCTAAAGATTTAGATGAAAAATGTGAAGCATTAGTTAAAGAAGGCGTAGAAATATGCGACGCAGTATATGATAAAGTAATTGCTGCAATGAGATAAGAAATCAAATATTGATACTCAATTTAAAATAACTTTATAAAAATTAAAAGTTAAGAAAAGAAATATAGAACAAATAAAAAGATAAAAATAAGTTATAAAACCCAAAAATAATGTAAATTAAATAAAAATAAAAAATTGCTATAATTAGATCGG
>NZ_JADPET010000270.1 GCF_015667935.1 Clostridium sp. 1001270J_160509_D11
GTGAGCGCACAGGGATTCGAACCCCGGACACACGCCTTAGAAGGGCGTTGCTCTATCCAGCTGAGCTATGCACCCACTTAAATAAAATAATGGTGCGGATGAAGGGAGTCGAACCCCCACGCCAAAGGCGCTAGATCCTAAGTCTAGTGCGTCTGCCAATTCCGCCACATCCGCATATTATTTTCTGGTGGAGGATGGTGGATTCGAACCACCGAAAGCGATGCTAACAGATTTACAGTCTGCCCCCTTTGGCCACTCGGGAAATCCTCCGTAATTGGAGCTGGTGATAGGAGTCGAACCTACAACCTGCTGATTACAAGTCAGCTGCTCTGCCATTGAGCCACACCAGCATATTAAATTATATAAATTTGGCGACCTGGAAGGGACTCGAACCCTCGACCTCCAGCGTGACAGGCTGGCATTCTAACCAGCTGAACTACCAGGCCGCAGATTTTAATGGTGGGACCAACAGGGCTCGAACCTGTGACCCCCTGCTTGTAAGGCAGGTGCTCTCCCAGCTGAGCTATGGTCCCATTTATTTGGAGCGGGTGAAGGGGATCGAACCCTCACAGCTGGCTTGGAAGGCCAGAACTCTACCATTGAGCTACACCCGCAGGATATTGGTGACTCATAGGGGAATCGAACCCCTGTTACCGCCGTGAAAGGGCGGTGTCTTGACCGCTTGACCAATGAGCCATATTTTCAAAGAATTTGTCTTGGCTCCAAGGGAGGGACTCGAACCCTCAGCCTATCGGTTAACAGCCGAGTGCTCCACCATTGAGCTACCTTGGAACATTACGTGGCTACGTCTTACTCTCCCAGGCGGTTGCCCACCAAGTACCATCAGCGCTAAAGAGCTTAACTTCTGTGTTCGGAATGGGAACAGGTGTATCCTCTTCGCTATAATAACCACATCATTTTTCAGACAAGTATTATATTAACATTTTTAATTTTATTTGTCAACACTTTTTTTCAAATAAAATTTTATTTTTTAATACTTTCAAAACTGAAAACATTTAATGAATGATATTCATTTGGTCAAGTCCTCGATCTATTAGTATCAGTAAGCTAAATATATTACTACACTTACACCTCTGACCTATCA
>NZ_JADPET010000271.1 GCF_015667935.1 Clostridium sp. 1001270J_160509_D11
AATTCAAGGTATGGTTGCAAAAATACCTGTACTTGGTGGAAAGACTACAACTTCATCAATAATGACATTTGGATATATTCTTTCACCTCTAACAAATCCAGCCAAAGTTATATTTAGTTTTTTAGCTATTTCTCGAGATAAATTTGTAGGTGCCGATTTTGACAATACTATAGGGATGCCTGCTTTTGCAGCTTTAAGAATCATTTCACAAGAAATTCTTCCACTTACAAATATTATTTTATCTTTTAGGTCGATATTATTTAAAATACAATATCCTATAGATTTGTCCATTGCATTATGTCTTGCCACATCTTCTCTAATTGTAAGTAAAGTCTTGTTATCATAAATAGCTACACTATGTACTCCGCCTGTGTTTTTGAATAATTCTGAAGAAGTTAAGTTCTCTTTCATAACTTCATATATATCACTTACTCTTATCGTTGTATCTGTATTTTCAATAGGTTTCAAATCTACATAATCTAAATCATTTAGATAATATCTCTTTCCTTTATCTGAGTCTTCATTTTTATTAATTACTGTATTTGCAACTCTATTTTCAAAATCAACTTCTATAGATTTTATATCAGCTTTTGATTTTATAACTCCCTTTGTCATCAAAAATCCTGCAACTAATTGTTCTAAATTTTCTGGTGTGCATAAAAATGTATTTGAATATTCATTGTTTATTACTAAAGCTAGTGGAAACTCCCCTATTATTGTTTCCAACTCCTCTGTATGATTTTTATTTTCTACTTTTACAACTTCAAATTTAAAATCTGTTTTGTAATCGTAATTTACTAATCTTTCTTTTTGTTTTACTTGCTGATTACCTTCTTTTGAATATTTGTTTTCCATGACAATCCCCTTTTCTTTATGTTTATTATTTATTATTTTATATTTCATAGTATTTATCTATGATTTTATACTTTAAATATAGTGTTGTTGATTTAATATGTCAATCATAGTTCATAAAGAAATCTTTATTCTAAAAATTTTTTATATGATGAATTATCATATTAAGTGCAACACTTAAAAATGGATAAAAAAATAGCTCATAAGTTTATGTTCATGTTACAGTA
>NZ_JADPET010000272.1 GCF_015667935.1 Clostridium sp. 1001270J_160509_D11
AGAACGTACATCTACCCCTCTTTCTCTGAGAACAAGGATAGTTTCAAGATAGTTCTCGCCCGATTCGTGAATGTCTGGCATTAAAGTACCGCCTTTCAGTTTGGTTGATTCTGTCGGTTAGTCACCGCTTATTCGTTGTTATTATAGCATTAAATTAAGTGGCTGTCAAGCCACAGTGGCGGTACGCCACTGTTCAGTCTGTCGAAAAAGTCAAGCAGAAATGCTTGGCTTTTTCATTGATATGTGGTATAATAAATATGGTGATGAAAGGTGCTGAAAACAGGAAAACAAGAAAGACATCAGATAGAATTTGTATGTATGGACGAGCTGATACCGGAAGACCATCTGCTCAGAAAAATAGATAGCGTGATAGACTTCACAAAAATCTATGAAATAGTTTCGGATTTATACTGCGAAAACAACGGAAGACCGAGTATAGACCCCATAGTGTTGTTCAAAATGGTATTGATACAGCATATCTATGGGATACCTTCTCTGCGTAAAACAGCTGATGAAATAAAGGTAAACGTGGCATACCGTTGGTTTTTAGGCTATCTGCTGAACGAGCAGACACCACACTTCTCAACAATCAGCTACAATTTCAAAAACAGATTTACTGCTGAAACAATAGAAAAGGTATTCTATTGGATATTGAACGAAATCGAGCAGGCAGGCTATCTTACACCCGAAACAGTATTCGTTGACGGAACACATATCAAGGCAAATGCCAATATGAAAAAAGCGGTTAAGAAAGCTGTTCCGAAGGCGGCTAAAATATACGAAGAAAAGCTGATGGAAGAAATCAATGAAGACCGTGAAGAACACGGCAAGAAACCGTTTGATGACACCAAACCGCCGAAAGAAAGAATCGTTAATGAATCGACCACCGACCCAGAATGCGGAGTATTCCACAAGGGCGAACACAAAAAATGCTTTGCATATACAGCACAGACCGCTTGCGACAAGAAAGGATATATTCTTGATGTGACAGTCAATCCAGGAAATGTACATGATAGTGTAGCTTTTGACGGGCTATATGCAAGACTTACAGAACATTATCCTGAAATACAGAAT
>NZ_JADPET010000273.1 GCF_015667935.1 Clostridium sp. 1001270J_160509_D11
AATGTTTTGAGATATATGTATCTCAATTTTTTTTTGATTATAATTAAATTAACTATAGAAAGGGGATAATAATTATGAAAGTTTTAATTACTGTAAAAATTAGTGACGAACAATTAGAAAAAATAAAAAGTCTAGGATATGAGATTATAAGAATATCTGAATCGAAAATCAAAAATTGTGAAGAAGTAGATGATGCAGATATATTAGTCACTTATAATCCTTTTAAAAGATTAGATATATCAAAAATGAAAAATTTAAAATATATAATGCTTACAAGTGTAGGATTTGATCAATTACCAAAAGAAAAAGTCATAAAACAAAATATACAAGTAACTAACAACAGAGGTGGATATAGCATACCTATGTCAGAGTGGATAGTTATGTGCATATTAGAAATATATAAAAAATCTAAAATGCTTTATAAACAACAGCAAGATAAAGTTTGGCATATGGATTTTGGAATAAGTGAACTTTATGGAAGTAGAATTGGCTTTTTGGGAACAGGAACAATTGCTGTAGAAGCTGCAAAAAGACTTAATGGATTTGGAGTGGAAATATGGGGGTACAATACTAATGGACGTGAAGTAGAATATTTTGATAGATGCTTTGGAAAAAATCAAATAAATGAAATATTTAAAAACTGCGATGTAGTAGTTAGTACAATGCCTTGCACAGAAAATACAATAGGAATGATTGATAAGGATAAATTTGAATTAATGAAACAAGGTTCTAGCTTTATAAATGTTGGAAGAGGAAAAATCGTCAACGAAGAAGATTTAATAAAATATCTAGATAAATTTGAGGGTGTTGCATTAGACGTATTTGAACAAGAGCCACTTCCAAAAGAAAGCCCACTATGGGATGCTGACAATGTAATTGTTACACCTCATAATTGTTGGGTATCTGATAAAAATGATATAAGAGTAGAGAAATTAATGTATTCTAATTTAAAAAAATATAAAGAAGGCAAACAAGTAGATAATATAGTAAATATAGAAAGAGGATATTAAAAAATAGAGTTTTTAAATAAAGATAATTTTTCTTGGGTTATAAAATAATCTA
>NZ_JADPET010000274.1 GCF_015667935.1 Clostridium sp. 1001270J_160509_D11
AAATATAATAAAGAATATATAAGAGATATATAAAGAAACTTTGTATATCTTATTTTGTTGTGTACATATTAAATCCATGTGTTAAGGTTAAATATAGAAAACTATGTTAGGATAGAATTAACATAAGAGGGTAAGTAACATAATTACTTTAAATAAATTATTAAAGTTGATGATTATAAGCAAATTTAATAATAAAATAGGAGTTAAGTAAATCATGATAAAACAAAAATTTATGGAACCAGTTATGAAGGCATTAGTTAATAATAATGTCATAGACATAATTGAAGATAACATGATGCCTTTCAAAAAACTAATGGCATACTACAATTGTGCCATTATGCAGGTGGAAACAAAGTTCAATGTATTAAATCAAGAGTTTTCACTTGAATACGATAGAAACCCAATAGAAACAATAAAGACAAGATTGAAATCACCAGAAAGTATAGTAAAAAAGTTAACTAGACGAAATTTATCTCTTACAACAAGATCAATAACAGAAAATCTAAGTGATGTTGCAGGAGTTAGAGTAATATGCTCTTTTACAGAGGATATATACTTATTAGCAGATTGTCTTTTGCAACAAGACGACGTTAAATTAATTGAGGTTAAAGATTACATAAAAAATCCCAAGCCAAATGGATATAGAAGTTTGCATCTAATAATAGAAGTTCCAATATATCTAAAAGATGAAAAGAAAAATATGAGAGTAGAGGTACAACTTAGAACTATTGCTATGGATTTTTGGGCAAGTTTGGATCATAAACTAAGCTACAACAAAGAAATACCAGATGGAGAAGCTAATATATTAAAACGAGAGCTTTTGGAATGTGCACAAGCAAGTTCAGAATTAGATAGACGTATGGAAGATATAAAAAATAGAATTGTAAATAAGTAAAATACAACTTATTAAATATCAAAAAGGCGAGAAATACTCGTCTTTTTTAGTTAAAAGGAAAGTAAATCTATTTAAAAATAGGAGAACTTTTGGATTTGAAAAAGACAACACAATATATTGTGTAGACTTTGAGATGAATGATAGTGATACAACTTTCAACG
>NZ_JADPET010000027.1 GCF_015667935.1 Clostridium sp. 1001270J_160509_D11
GTAAATTTGTATATATTTATAATCATAATATTTTAACATAAAAATATATATTCAAAATGTCGAATTAATATACAGTTTAAAAAAACTGTCTAATCTATATCTAATTTAATTTTAAGAAGTCTTTTATAAATTTCATAATCTATATCTCCAAAGCATACAAACCAAACTTGGTCTATCTTATCACCATAATTTTTTAGCATATCAATTACAGCATCACAAGCTATATTTGCAGCCTCTTCTTTTGGATATCCATATATACCTGTACTGATAGCTGGAAATGCTATTGTTCTCAAATTGTTTTTTATTAATATTTCTAGTGATTTTTTATAACAAGAATACAATAATTTGTCTTCATTTGAATTTCCATCTTTATATATTGGTCCCACTGTATGGATAACATATTTGCAAGGCAAATTATATCCTTTTGTTATTTTAGCATCCCCCGTATCACATCCATGTAATGTTTCACATTCTTTTAGTAATTCTCTTCCAGCGGCCCTGTGTATGGCTCCATCGACACCTCCGCCGCCTAAAAGTGATCTATTTGCAGCATTTACTATAGCATCTACTTTTATTTTTGTTATATCACCTTTTATTATTTCAATTTTTTCAATGATATCTTTCATTACAATCACCTCTTTTAACAATATTTTACTATATTATCACCCTAATTAAAAATTATTCATAAAAATATTTATTTTAAATGCACAAAAAAAGACATCAAGATAAATATTTAAATTATTTATCTTGATGTCTTTTTATATATTTTAAATGATAGAAAATTAAGCCGCTCTATCTACTTTTTCTGCTTTTTTATCTCCAGTAGATAAGAAATAAGTTCCTATTCCTAAGAATAATATTCCTCCTACCATATTTCCTAATGTTACAAAGAATAAATTGTATGCCATTCCTGAAAGAGTTACTGAAGTAGCTCCTGATAATATGCATGTAGCGAAAGTTATCATATTTGCAATACAGTGTTCAAATCCACTTGTAACGAATGCAAATAAAGTTAAGAATAATATTATTAACTTAGCTGTATCATCTTTTAATTTATATGCAGCTAGAACACCTGAACAAACTAATATATTACATAAGATACCTTTAAAGAATAATTGATATGCTGCAGCATCAATTTTACCTAATGCAGTATATTCAAAATACTCAAGAGTAGTACCTTTGAATAATCCAGTTCCTATAAATAAAAGTGATATTAATATAGCTCCTATAAAGTTTCCTAAGTAACTATATCCTAAAACTTTACCACCATCTTTTATGCTAGTTTCTTTGCTCATAGCCCCAACAGCCATAACCATGTTGTTACTTGTAAATAATTCACTACCTAAAAGTATTATTAAACTAAGTGCTACTGAGAATGACATCCCAACAGCTATTTTAGTCATTGGTGAATGTACATCATGTAAATATCCACCTACTGTAAAGATTAGTATATCTCCTAATCCTATGAAGATACCTGCAAACATAGCTGATACTAGGTATCTTAGTTTACTTTGATTTAAAAAGTCGATTTTATGTTTAGCTTTATGAGCTAACATATTTACTGTATCTTGGTTCATCGTCCCGTCTCCTCTAAAATTGTTTTGTATAATTTCAAGCTTTTCTATTTTATCACAGTTCAATCTTATTTTTCAAATTTTTTTTAATTATAATTTTAATAGTTCGTAATCTCGACATATTAATTGTTTTTATATGTATAATTAAGATTATATGCCAATATTCGATATGATAACTAACATATAATTAGTATTTATAGTTTTAGTTTATATTTTCTTGTACCTTTTTGTAGTTTTTATAAAAAAAGATTGATTTAAAATTATTATTTTAAATCAATCTTTTAAAGTAAATTGCTATATTTTTCATTTATTTTTTATAACTATCTTATTTGTCCATCTCCAAAGATGATGTATTTAGTAGTTGTAAGTTCTTTAAGTCCCATTGGTCCTCTTGCATGAAGTTTTTGAGTACTTATACCAATTTCTCCACCGAATCCAAATTCTCCACCATCTGTAAATCTTGTAGATGCATTTACATATACTGCTGCTGCGTCTACTCTTTGTAAGAATTTTTGGCTATTTTTGTAGCTTTCAGTTACTATTGATTCTGAGTGACCTGTATTGTATTTATTTATATGTTTTATAGCTTCATCAACGTCTTTTACAACCTTAACTGCTATTATTAAGTCTAAGTATTCTTGATGCCATTCAGGCTCTTCTATAACTTTTATATCATTTACTATAGATTGAGCTTTTTCGCATCCTCTAACTTCAACGTCGTTTTCTCTAAGTGCTTTTACTATAGTTGGTAAAAATTCATTTGCTACTGCTTCATGAACTAATAATTTTTCTGCCGCATTACAAACTCCTGGTCTTTGAACTTTAGCATTTAATACTATAGCTTTTGCCATTTCTAAGTCAGCAGTTTCGTCTACAAATATATGACAGTTTCCTGTTCCTGTCTCAATTACTGGAACTGTTGCATTTTGAACAACTGATTTTATAAGACCTGCCCCACCCCTTGGGATTAAAACATCTATATAGTCATTAAGTCTCATCATCTCAGTTGCTGTTTCTCTTGAAGTATCTTCTAGTAATTGTACACAATCTTGTGGTAGACCACTTCTTTTTATACCTTCTACTAATGCTTTTGCTACTGCTTTATTTGAGTTTATTGCATCACTTGCACCTCTTAATATAACAGCGTTTCCTGATTTTAAACAAAGACCTGCAGCATCACTAGTTACATTTGGTCTTGATTCATATATTATTCCTAAAACCCCTATAGGAACTCTTTTTTGACCTATTTCAAGTCCATTAGGCATTTGCCACATATTTGTAACCTCACCTACTGGATCTTGTAATTTTACTATATCAAGTAAACCTTGTGCCATAGCTTCTATTCTAGAATCATCAAGAGATAATCTATCAAGTAAAGCTTCTGTTATTCCTTTTTTAATAGCATTTTGTCTATCTATTTCGTTTGCTTTTATTATTTCGTCTTTTGCTTTTACTAATTCTTCAGCCATAAAAGTTAAAGCTTGATTTTTTTGGCCGGCAGATGCTATCCCTAATTCATAAGATGCTTCTTTTGCCTTTTGGCCCATTGAAATTAAACTACTCATAATATTTTCCCCTTTCTATCTTTTTGCAGTGAATAAAGTTCCCACTTCTTGTCCTTCTAATATATCAGAAATTATAGATGGTTCTTCTCCATTTGCAAGTACCATATTTACTCCTGCTTTTGTCGCTTTATGAGCTGCAGCAATTTTTGTTGCCATTCCACCAGTTCCTAAACTTGAACCAGCACCACCTGCACATGCTTCTATTTCTTCTGTAATCTCATCAATTTGTTTTATTAATTTTGCATTTGGATTTTCTTTTGGATTACTGTCATAGAAACCATCTATATCAGATAATATAATTAATAAATCTGCATCTATAAGAACAGAAACTATTGCTGATAAGTTATCGTTATCTCCAAATCTAGCTATATTTTCTAATTCGTCTATTGAAACTGTATCATTCTCATTTACGATTGGAATAATCCCCTTTTGAAGTAATAACTCAAAAGTATTACATACATTTTGTTTTATATGTTCATCTTCTATTACATCTCTAGTTAAAAGTACTTGACCTACTGTATGTGAATATTCTCCAAAAAATTTACTATATATATGCATTAATTCACACTGTCCTATTGCTGCCAGTGCTTGTTTCTCTCTTATATTTGTGGGCTTTTCTTTTAATTTTAATTTTCCAACTCCAACACCTACTGCTCCAGATGTTACTAAAGTTACTTCTTTTCCTGAGTTAACTATATCAGATAAAACTCTTGTTAATTTTTCAATTCGTCCTAAATTAATTTGTCCATTTGCATAAGTTAGAGTCGATGTCCCTACCTTTACTACAATTCTTTTTGCGTCTTTTATTTCTTTACGAAAGCCCATTTACATTCTCCTTACTGTGTTACAAATTTATGTTAAAATATTATTTTCTATTATAACATATATTTTATTATTATTATTTAAATAATTGATGTTTTCCAGTTTTTTTAACTAATCCTTAACTTTTGGTGTATAATATTTATATCTAGAAACGTTATTATTTATTAAAAGATTTATATAATAATTTATAAAATTGTATATGGGAGGATGAAATATGCTTAAACAAGATTTTCTACTTAGACAAATAGAAAGTTTAGCTATGTCTTTATCTAAACTTTTCTTTAATAAGGACATGGTACAATACGAAGTTTCAGATCAAGAAAATATTAGCGAAACAGATATTTTATATACTAAGCTTGGTAAATTAGTTTCAGAAGGAAAAATAAATGAAGCTGAAAACTTATTATTTGATGAAGTTGATAAAAGCAATATAGAGTATTTAAGAGTCGGTATTGATTTTTATACTAATTTAAATAGACTTGAAGATAGAGTTTTAGAAGCGCATAACTACAGTAGAGAAGAAATTGAACAAGGACTTCATGATTTATCTGCTGAATATGGTATTAACTTATCTTAATCGTTAAAAAAAGGCTATCGCAGGAATAATTAAATATTTATGCGATTGCCTTTTTAAATTTTACGATTTATTATATTTTTAGATAAAATGAAGTATATTAGTATCTATTTTCTTAGGCATAAAGTCTCTATGTGAATAGATTGAGCTTAAATCAGCATAGTGAGTTGTTATTGGAAGTCGTGATTTCATTATGCTACCTATATGCATAAAACTTAGTTTGTATACATCTTCTATTATATTTTGCATGGATTGATGACCATATACTTTTTTAATTCTGAGAGGCCTTGCCATTCCCATAGCACCACTTGGGTTTGTAGTTATTAAATAAGCTTCATTTTCTTTTTCAAAGCACATTCCTATTTCTGTTATCCATTTTTTATTTTCTTTATCTTTAGAATTATAGTTTTCTTGGCTTTTTTCTAACATAGCCATCCTACGATTTATATTTTTCGTAACTTCAATATATTCAAAGTCTATTTCTAAAGACTGTGTTATTTCTTTGAGTTTTTCTAAATCTTCTCTACTTATTCCGTCTCTGTGAAATACTATATGTTTTAAGTCTTTATTATATGTACTTTTATAAAGTTCTTTAGCTTGCGAAACTATACTTTTAAGAAGGTCTGTATCTATTTTCTCTCCATTTTGATTCACTGATATTGTTTTACATTTTAATACTCGTCCATCTTTTCCAACAACTTGTATAAGTCCTGCTGTACTCATATTATTCTCTCTGCATACATCTATACCAATATAACACTCTGAACTCAAATTTTTTGCTAAAATCCATGGTTGAATACCGCTTTTGCAGTATATTCCAAGCAATATATTTAAAAAAGTAGCCTCTTTGGCATTTTTATTGTATGATGTGTATTTATCTAGATTTACAAATTTTTTTATTGTTTCTAAATCTATAAATTGAGTTGGTATATTATTGCTTCCGCCAAATACTTTTTTTAATGTGGCATAATATTTTTCCATGTTTTCTTTTTCTAATATAACTAAAACTGGATTTTTATAATTATTTATTATTTCTAAAATATTAAATTCAAATATATTTTCATTTTCAATATCTATTTTATTTAAATTTATATAATTTTTATCAGTATTAATTTTAACACCTAACTCATTTGATTTAATTATTATCTCAGTTAAAAAAGATGTCACTATGTCGTGCTTTTTTTTATTATTTAAAATGCTCGGATCTATAAAGTAATCTAAGTTTATTTGTTTTGTTTCATAGCTTCCTCCTGCATTTAGGCCAAACATTACACTATTATTTATTAAGTTAGAATTTTTCCCATCTTTTCCGAACTTTAATACAGGTCTTTTAATTATATATTTTTTATATCCTGTTCTTTCAATAAGCATATTGTGTCGTTTAAATTTTACATATGTAGATTTTTCTAATATATCTTCTGCTAAACCCATGCTTTCTCTCATATTATGGCTAGCATCCATTTTAATATATTTATTTCCTTCAACTATGCACTTATTGCCTAGGTTTTCAAATATACATATTTTCTTTAGTCGATTTGGCAAATATGGAAAAATACTTCCATCTCTACTTTTTACAAGAACAGCTTTTATTTTTTCGTTTAATCCCTCTACAATATAATTTTGGTTTTTACTCTTATAATATTCGATTATAGAAGTTTTTATATAATCATTTTTTTCACTTATGGTAAATGGTGCCTCTTCGATAAATTCATATACTATATTATTATAAAAGTCTTTTACCTTGTCACCTTTTTTTATATTACCTGATTTTATTTCTTCATCTAGTGTTTTTTGATATTCAAATTCATGGCTTAGGAAAAATCCTATAATTATATCTCCTTTATGAATATTTACATCAAAGTTCATCTTTCTTCGTATAATGAGATTATCACTAAAATATATTGGCCTTTTTAAATATACAGATGAATTTGAATTCCCCCTTATTTCAAACTTATTCATCTTTAAATTTTGT
Source organism: Clostridium sp. 1001270J_160509_D11 (assembly GCF_015667935.1). Classification (GTDB taxonomy): domain Bacteria; phylum Bacillota; class Clostridia; order Peptostreptococcales; family Peptostreptococcaceae; genus Intestinibacter. The sequence continues at coordinate 6,508 of NZ_JADPET010000027.1, forward strand.
ATATTTTCTTTAATATCACATAAAATAAGCCTCTCTAATATCCTTTTTTCAGTAGAATTTTCTAAATTAATTGTTCTATTTTCTAACTTTTGGGGTATATTCTCATATTCTCCCCAATTTTGTATTACATCAAAGGATGCTATTATATACTCATTAAACACTATACGCTGATTTGGATTTATTTTTTTTAATTCTCGTATAATACTATAATTTTCACTATGCCTTTCACTTATATCTTTTACTGGCATAGTATATAAAAATATTTTTATATTTTCTGGCTTTAATTCATTCTTAAATTCAGTTATTACATTATATTCTCTATCTAAGCACAAAACAAACCCTACTCCTTTATCTTTATATTTAAATCCAAATATACTAAAACTCTTATTTTAATTCCCTATATATTTATTTTAGGGAAAATTTAACAAAACCATACATTGTGTAAGATTTTTTTAATATAAATCTCTTAGTCACCTGAAAAATTTCTATCTAAAAGCTCATTTCGATTGTTATTTATATTGTTATATCTGACTTTTATATAAAGTTATCAAATTGATTTCTAGAAATCTTTTTGCTACAATATAGATGGGATAAATTTAAAATTAGACGGCTAGGATATTGACCCTAATGTAATATAATGGGGAGGTAAAGTTTATATGCAAAATATGTTTATTGCTATTTTTTTATTAATCATCGCTAGCTTTATTGTAACATTTCTTATGACATATCGAAAAAATCAAAAAAAGATGCATCATGTATGTACTGCATCAATTCTTGGAAGGATAGAGGACTTCGAAATATCACACCATCAAGGTGAAAAATTATATACTGAAGTATGTATTTACGAAATAAATAAAAAAACATACACTAAAAAATCATCTACTTCTTCCAAAAACAAAGTCCATGAAATAGGGGATGAAATCTTAATACGTTATGAACCTCAAAATCCAAACAATTCTTTTATAGCTCACGATATAAAAATGAATAAAACTACTGATATAATCTTATGGACTACATTTTTTATATGCACAATTGGAGGGATTATGATGTTCTAATATATTATCACGGTATTAATTTACTGAATTTTACAAAAATATATTTTCTCAAAAATTCACTTCGTTCATATCGCCAACGACTTCGTCCGTTGCTTAAGTTAAGAGGTTGGAAATTAGAATAAAAAAATAAGGGCTTTATTCAATCAACTTAATTTTATTGAATAATCCCTTATTTTTTAATTATTTTTATTTCTTATTTTTCAATTGATATAGATGGATTATATTCATTCATAACTACTTTTACCTTAAATAAATCTCCATCTATTTCTATGCTCATCTTTCCACCTTGAAGGCTTACTAAATCTCTAGCTATAGCAAGTCCAAGTCCACTTCCTTCAGTATTTCTAGATTCATCTGCTCTTTTAAATCTCTCCATTATTTCATCTGGATCAAAATTAAGTTCATAGGAAGATATATTTTTCATAGTTGTAATTATTTTGCCATCTTCTTTTGTGACATCTATATATACACGTGTATTTTTAAGTGAATACTTACTTATATTGCAAAGTAAATTTTCAAATACTCTATATAACCTTCTTCCATCTGCTAAAACATAAGTATCTTCTTCTGTTAAGTTAACTCTCAGACTTAAGTTTGCTTCTTCTAATTTATCTTCTAACTCACCTATACTTTGTTGCAATAATTGTTTTAAATCTAGTCTTACTAATTCAAGTTCTATATTTCCTGTACTAGCCTTACTAGCCTCAAATAAATCTTCTATTAATATTTTTAATCTTTTTGATTTTTTATCAAGTACTTGTACATAGTCTTTTAAATATTCTGGTTGTATATTTTCTTCTTTTTTAATTAATTCAACATAATTTATTATAGATGTTAGTGGCGTTTTTAAATCATGAGATACATTTGTTATAAGCTCACTTTTCATTCTCTCACTTTTGATTCTCTGTTCAATTGAATTTTCAAGTCCTTGACTTATATTGTTTATATCATTTGCAAGCGAAGAAAAATAAATATCATTTTTTTCTTCGATTTTATAATTTATTTCGCCTTCTTTTATCCTGTGAACGCCTTTCATTATCTCATTTAGATATCCTAGCTTGTTGACAAAATATATTAAAAACCATAATTGAATTCCAAATAACATTATTAACACAAAAAACTCTATCCATGACCCTGACATAGTTAAAACTATAAATTCTGCTACTACACATAAAATTGCAACAGTAACTATTTTCTTTGTCAAATCAAAATCTTTATTTTGTTTAATTGCATTTCTCATTTCTTTTATACCAGATTTCATTTTTTTTAATAACCAAATTATAACTTTGACACACCAACTCGTTTTAAAGAAATCTCTTTTCCTTTCAAAGTTAGATAATTGCTTTATAATAAGGATAAAGTAAAATAAAAGTATAAATATAGGTATTATACAAAATTGATTTACAAATGCATTTGGTTCTTCTGCTATTGTAACAATTAGCGCTATATCAATAGATAAAAGTGTAACTATAACTTCTAATGGTATTTTATTATAATAATTCCAAAATTCTCGTTTTGTTTTAGGTAATTTAAAATTCATAATCATATATACTACAAAGAATATAAGAGACAATAGCCCCATTGGTATGCCCAACTCTAAACATTTTTCATATTTATTTACAATCTGCTGATAATAAGAGTATCCATATTCAAATGGATTGCTATCTATTAATTTTTTTGAAATAGAAATATAAGCATCAATATCATCATTTACATCTATTGCTTGATTTTCAGCATAATAAAAATATCTACTTATTGGTTTATATTCTGTATTTCCTATTTTTCTATTTACTAAATTATTATTTTCAAACTTTGCTTGATAATATCCACTTGCATTTTCTTTAAAATCATTTAGTGTTTTATAATCAGTATTAGTTGTGATTTCACCTGTAGTGTTATTTTTTATAAAATATTCAATACCTCGCATTTCGTTTAATATTATTTTAGATTCAGACTTCAGATTTTCTGCAAGCTCTTTTTCAGTCATATTTATATTGTCTTCACTGTCATAATAATAAATACCTTCATTATAGTCATAATAATATGAACCCATTGCTCCAGCATTTGAACTATATTTATCTTCATTTTCCGAATCTATAACAGAATATTTTAAATTTGTTAAAATGCTATTCATAACCTTATGATTAAAATATTTACTTTTAAAATAATTTGTTTCTATATGCATACCATTCTCTTGCACATCTGAAGTCATTAAATTATAAGTAAAATCAGCATTATAGCTATATGCCAAAAATGAAATATTAATTCCTAAAAAAATTGATAAACATATTAAAAATCCTAATAAAAAAATATTTTTTAATTTTTTCATTAATTCACCTCTATATTTTTTCTATTTTATATCCAATCCCCCACACAACTTTTAAATATCTAGGCTCCTTAGGATTTATCTCGATTTTTTCTCTAATTCTTCTAATATGAACAGCCACTGTATTTTCTACATTAAAACTCTCTTCTTTCCATACTTTTTCATAAATTTCGTCAATCGAGAAAACTCGTCCCTTATTTCTAAGCAGCAATTCTAATATTCTATATTCTATAGGAGTTACTTTTACATTAAGGCCATCTACTTTAACTTCCTTAGTAGAAGTATTTAATTCTAAGCCACCACTTTTCAAAATATCTTGTTGTAGTGATTCATTGCTAAAGTTTCCTAAGTTCATATATCTTCTTAAATTTGATTTTACTCTTGCGATAAGCTCTAATAAGTTAAATGGTTTTGTTATATAGTCGTCTGCTCCTATATTTAAACCTAAAATTTTATCCGTATCCTCTCCTTTTGCTGATACTAAAATTATAGGTATATTTTTGTCTTGTCTTATTTTTATAGTCGCCTTAATTCCATCTAATTTAGGCATCATTATATCCATTAAAATAAGATGTATATCTTCTCTCATCAATATATCTAATGCTTCTAATCCGTCATAAGCTTTAAATACTTTATACCCCTCATTGTTTAAGTAAATTTCTATCGATTCTACTATTTCTTTATCGTCATCGGCTACCAATATATTATACATAATCTAATATCCTTTCATTTCTCATGTGCTATTATATTTTATAATAACACATTCAAAACAATTATACACGCCTATCCTCCCTTATTAAATTATCAAATTTATACTTTGATAATAATAATTAATTTTTACATACTACTTTATATAAATCTTAACTTTTTCTTACAATAAAAAAACTGAACTCGAAAGTTCAGTTTTTTTATTTATATAAATTTTTAATTATTATTTTAATAATTCAAAGTATCCTGATGGATGGAAGAAATATATATGACCACTGTTTTTATCTACTAAGTATGCCATATCACCATCACATTGTGGTAAGAAAACATATCCTTGTATACCTTTTTCTTTTATGCATGTATATGTATTTTCATCGCCCATATAATCATATCCTGCAACCCCTGGTTCATAAGCTTTTACAAGTTGTAATGCTTGTGATTGAGTTAATGTAGTTTTTTGTTCTACAACTGTTTGACTTTCTTCAGCTTTAGGTTCTTCTTTATTTACTACATTAGTTGTAGGTTGAGTTGTAGCTTGTGGTTGTTTTTGTTCTGTTGCAGTTGTATTTACTGCTACATTTTCTTTTTTAGCTACAGCATCTTGAGTTTGATTATCAGTTTTTACTTCTGTTGTATCTTGTTTTTCAGTTGCTTCAGTAGCTTGTTCTTTAACTTTGTCAGTTTCATTTTTATCAGTTTTAATATTTGTATTAGTTGCTACAACCTCTGATGTTTTTTGTTCTTCTTTATTCGAATTATTTGCGTAAGCTTCTCTTACTGGACCTACTACCATTAAACCTACACATAATACTGAGATAACACTTATAATAGCTTTTTTCATAACACTTGCCTCCTATTCAGACCCTTTTGTTTTATTGAATGAATTTTATTATTTCTTTTATTTAATTTATACTATTATAATATCATCAAAATTTTTAATTTGTGGTTACACAAATGTTACTTTAGATTACAAATTCGTAACAAATATACGTAGAAATTTGTAACAATTTTTTACTATTTTGTAACAAGGATTAAACGAATTTTTTTATCATATTTTCAATCTTTTCTATAGTTACATCTCCATTAGAAGTTTCATCTAATATTTTACCATCTTCATAAATTCTTATTACTGGCAAACTCAATACTTTTTGTTTTATAGCTATTCTTGGAGCCCTTTTAGTGTCTATATCACAGAATTTCATACTTTTATTGTATTTTTTAGATAATGCCTCTACACCTGGAAGTAATTCTTTACATGGTTGACATGTTTCGCTCCAAAATTCTACAACAACTTTTCCTTTATATTTTAAAACTTCTTCTTCAAATGTTTCTTTATTTACACTAATCATTAATATCGCCCCCAAGTTAATCTAATTTATATATTTTTCAACATTTATAGCTGCTATCGCTCCATCATTACAAGCTGTTATTACTTGTCTTAAGTCCTTTGATCTGCAATCACCTATTGCATATACACCATCTATATTTGTCTTCATATTTTCATCAGTTTTTATGTAACCTTTCTCATCTAGATTTAATAATCCTTTAAATAAATCTGTTTGAGATTTTAATCCTACAAAAACAAACAATCCTATAATTTCGTCATCTTCATCTGCTATAAATACACTTTCTTCATTTGTTTTTAAATTTTTTACTTTTATTCCATTTAAAACATCTCGACCCAATAATTCAATAATTTTTACATTGTTTATTATTTCTATATTATCTTTTTCTCTACATTTTTCTTCTATATATCCACTACATTTAAGTTCATCATATTTACTTAAAATTGTAACTTTTTTAGCAAATTTAGATAGATATAAACTCTCTTTTACTGCACTTTCGCCCCCTCCAGCAACATATACATGTAAATCTTCAAAAAGGTGACCATCGCAAATCGCACAGTAAGATAGTCCTCTACCTAAAAATTCATCTTCTCTATCTACATTTAAATTCTTATGTTTACATCCAGTAGCTATAATAACTGATTTTGTTTTGTAAGTATTATTTTTGCATTTTATAGTTTTTATTTCTTTGTTTAATTCTATATCTAAAACTTTATCTTTGATAAACTCTGCATCAAACTTTTCACATTGTTTTATCATTCGTTTTGCTAATGAAGCTCCTGTTTCATCTTCTATAGAACCTGGATAATTTTCTATCACTCCAGTATTTAGAATTTGGCCTCCAAATAAATTTTTCTCTATTATTAAAGTTTTTAATTTGGATCTTGCTGAGTATATTCCTGCGCTTAATCCCCCAGGGCCTGAGCCTATTATTATAACATCATAAATATTATTCATTACATCGCCTCAATACAATTATAAATCACTATCTTTTATATTTTCTAATAATGCACCAACTTTTTGTGAAATATTTTTCATAGTATTTTCTTCAAATGGTGATTCTAAATTTCCTATTTCTACAATTTCTAAAAACGACTTAGTTCCACCTATTTTACAGATATTTATATAATCATCCCAAGCCTTTTTAAAGTCTTCATTTGACTTGTTTAAAAATTGGAATGCACATACTTGAGCAAGTACATAATCAATATAGTAGAATGGATTTTTGAAAATATGCCCTTGTTTAAACCAATAACAACCTTTTTCTAAAATATCTATATCTCTATAATCTCTATGTGGTAAGTATTTTTTTTCTAAATCTCTAAATACTTGCTTTCTCTCATCTGGTGACATATCTGGATTTTCATAAATTCTGTGTTGGAATTCATCAACAATCACTCCATAAGGTATAAACTTAATTGCCGAACTCATATGATAGAATTTATATTTTAATGTATCTTCTTTAAAGAATAATTCCATCCAAGGATAAGTTATAAACTCCATACTCATTGAATGTATCTCACAGCTATCTAAAGTTGGGAAGTTTATTTCATACATTTCTATATCTCTAGACATGTATAATTGGAATGCATGACCTGCTTCATGAGTTAATACGTCTATATCTTCTGATGTATTGTTAAAGTTAGAGAATATAAATGGACTGTTATAATTAGGTATATGAGTACAATATCCACCTGCTGCTTTTGATTTTCTAGTCACTAAGTCCATAAGCTCATTTTCCGTCATGTAATTGAAAAATTCAGCTGTTTCAGGCGATAATTCACTATACATTCTTTTACCATTTTCAATTATGTATTTTTCGTATTCTTCTCCACCTTTAATAGTTGCATTTCCGCTTTTAAATTCTATAGATTCGTCTGCAAACCAAAAATCATCTATACCTATTCTTTTAGCTTGTCTTTCATAAAGCTTATTACATAGTAAAACTATATAATCTTGTACTTCTTTTCTCAGCTTCTTGATCATATCTTCATTATAGTCACTTCTATTCATTCTTATATAGCCTAACTCTGTAAACGAATTGTATCCAAGTTTTTTAGCCATTTTATCTCTTACAGCAACTAATTTATCAAATAGTTCGTCAAATTTAGCTTCATTTTCTTTAAAATAGCTGTAATACAACTTTGTCGATTCTATTCTTGTTTCTCTATCTTTATCCATCATATACTTCATAAGTGATGATAAATTATGAGTTTCACCTCTATACTCTATTTTTGCACTTGCTAAAAGCTTTGTGTACTGAGAGCATAACATATTTTCTTCTTGTAAATCTTCTATTATATCTTTTGAGAAAGATTTTATAGAATCCTCACAAATATTATAAAATTGTCTGCTAAAATCATTTATTATTTCTTCTTTAAATTTAGAATTTACTATAGCCTTATAAAAATCACAATTTAAATCTTCATAAAAAGGCATATATTCATCCCAGTATTTTTTCTCTTCTTCATAATATTCATCACTCGTATCTATACTATATCTTATAGATGCAATAGTAGAATTTGATTGAATATCATTTCTTATTTTATTTAATTCTAATATGTACTTTTTTTGTTCCTCATAAGTATTTGAATTATTTATTTTATCTACTAATTTTGTGAAGTCTTCTTTTATATTTTCATAAGAAGAACGTTCGTATTTATATTGTGAAAATTTCATATTGTCCTCCAAAATTATGTTTTATATCTAATTTAAATTTATCACATTTATATAAAATATTAAACAACTATAATCTATCTTGTAATTTTTCTAGCTAGTGTAGCTGTCCATATTCCCACCATAGTAACTCCCAATATCATCTCTATACTCGATAAAATAATACTTGTTCCAGTGGGAATTATATCTCCATAACCTACCGTAGTAAATGTAACTAAACTAAAATAAAGTGATTCTAAAAAATCTACTAAAATTATCTTTTTTTCTAATATTGAAAACCAAGATAGTCGATAGTTTATAAGCCTTCCACTTATACTTATCCCTGTAAATAAATAGATTATAGCAAATATCAAAATTATCTCAAGTGATGTAATCAGTGCGTAAGTCGGTCTTTCTCCATATCCACATACTATCCAAAATAACCTAGATTTAAATTTAGAAAATCCATCTAATGTTTTACATTCGCTACACTTATATAAATAGTGGTATTCTCCCGATATATTTAAAATTCTATTGCTCTCAAATTGGGACGCTATATTTTTATATGACTTATATACATTTTTATAATATGATTTATTTTTATCTTTAGATATGAATTTATCGAAGAAAGTATTTTCATTTAATTTTGTTATAAATTCATCGTCAAATTCCAACTTTGATATATCGCTTTTTATGATAGAAAATGATTTTAGATTACAATCCGAAAAATATATACTTTCAACCTTATTGCTATCGAATATACACTTTTTTAAATTTGATAATATAAATTGTATAGTTTTTATTGTATTTTTCTGAAATATAGATTTTCTCAAATCACTTTTTTCAAATATTGTATTTTCAAAACTACATTCAAAGAAATACGTTATATTTTTATTTGTAAAATCAAAAAACTCTGTAGTTTTAAATTTTGTATTTAAAAACTCACATTCTAAAAATTCGCATCCCGAAAACGTACAATTTTCAAATTTTACATTTTTAAATATACAATTTTTAAATATGACAAATTCAAACTTAATATTAGAAAATGTTTTAAATATAGTTTGTGAAGTCATTTCAAACAATCCTATTCCAATATTATAAAATGTTTCAAACTTTAGATTTTCTATATCTTCAAAATCAACTATTTCCTTTTCAATCTGACCTTTTTGTCCGATAGAATCTTTTGTTATTATTTTTTTCTTTTTTATATCATTATTTGTTGAACTGCCTTGCATATTTTTATTATTTTTAAATACTTCTAATTGATTATAATACCTATCTTTATTTTCAGCTAAGGAAATATCTAGAATTTGTTCGATATTTGTTCTCATTTCATTAAAATTATATTCATACATTACAAACTCCTTTATCCCTTCTAATTAGTTTATATAATAATTTAATTTTTAAATCTTAAAATCCCTTTATTTCAAATCCTAAATTTTAGAGTAAAGTAATATTTTTTAACAGCTAAAAATAAAATTATACAAAACATTAATTTTAAGCATTATTTGAATTTATTATTTTAAATTAGTTATTTTCTCACTTATACCTTAAGTGACTACCTTTTAAAAACGTATTTTTTTAACAAGCTTTATGTATTGTTAATAATGGAGGTCTTATTATATGAATAAAAAAATAAAAGAAATTGAAGATAAATTACCAAAAGATTGTTGTAGTTTATGTAGCCATCTAACACTAGATGGTCCTGATGAATTTTTTAAATATGAAATAAAATGCGTCCTTAAAGACTGCACACCTAACCCGCAAGACTACTGCGAGTATTTCGAAGCCGATCACAACGATTTGACTACCTCTGATTTAGACAACTTGTATTTAAATTTTTTAGAATCTTGTTTAAGAGTTAAATATGAAGATTATTTAAACAGTATCTACTGGAGATTATTCAGAGAACAAATATTGTATAAAAATCACTCTCGTTGCTCAATTTGCCACTCTAAAGAAAACGTCGAAGTATACCATTTAAACAAAAAATTTGGACGTGAAACAGAAGATGATGTTATCTTGCTATGCTCAAATTGCTTAAAAAAAGATGAATAATTTTCCTAAATTCACGCAAACTAAAGAAAAAATTATGGAGGTATTTAACCTATGAAAAATTTAAAATGTAATGCAGAAAAATGTGTTTATAACGACAACTGTGAATGTTTTGCAGGAAAAATATGTGTAGATGGTACACAAGCTGTAACTACAGCTGATACTTATTGCGCTACTTTTAGAGAAAATGAAAATCCTTCTTTCTCTAGTGACGCTGGATGTTGCTGTCATCACGACCATGCAGTTGGAACTTCAGAAATAAAATGTGAAGCTGTAAACTGTGTATATAACCAACAAAAAGTCTGTAGCGCGCCTGCTGTGCAAATTAACGACTTAGATGCTAGCTGTAATACTTTTAAAGCTAGATAAATTTATTAGAAATTAATATATTTTAACTAAAAATAGATACTATCATAATGTGGTATTTATGATAGTATCTATTTAAAATGCTTATTTTTATTTATTATCGTTACAATCTTTAGTTATGTATTCTTTGTTTTCTTGTAGATTTTTTCTTTGCTCAATTATATTTTTAATATAATCGATATCATCTCTTATTATTCTATGTTTAATTTCTTTAGAATTAATTTTACATATCTTAAATCCAATTTGAATAGCATATCCAAGTCCAAAAGCACTTATAATAGTACCCAATCCTACGCTACCCCCTAAAATCCATCCACAAACTAAAACAGTTAGTTCTATGCACATTCTAATAGCTCCAACTGGTTTAGAAAATTTTTTATTAAGCGCTAACATAAGACCATCCCTAGGTCCGCTGCCAAGCCCTGCTCCCAAATATAATACTGTTGCAATTGCAGAAATAATTATTCCAATTATCATCATCACAATCCCCATAAATAAATTATCCGCAACTGGTACAATATTCATAGATTTTATAATATCTAAAAATACACCTATAAAAATCATATTTAAAACAGTGCCCCAGCCGACACCCTCACCTAATGCAGCATCTAAAATTACTATCACCAAACCTACCATTATTGATGCTTGCCCCATAGTGATTCCACTCTTAAAAGATAGTCCTTGATGAAGTACATCCCAAGGCGATACACCTATCTTTGCATTAAGCATTACAACAATTCCAAGACCATATAGTATAAACCCTGCAAATAGTCTTATTAATAAATACAATACTCTTTTCATATAATACCCCCTTAATTTTATACAAAAAATAAAGAGAACTATAATACATTAATACTATAATTCTCTTTATATGATTTAATATTAAAATCTAAACTACACAGTTTTCTATTTGAACTAATGTATCTCCGCAATTCTTACAAATTATAAGACTTACTATATAGCTATTGTCTACTTTATTAGCTCTTAAAAGCTTATTGAAAGATTGACCTTCGTATTCTTTTTGAATATCACTTATTATAAATTTTTGATCTTTAGTGTATATATAGAAATGATACTCTAGGAATGCAAAGAATTTTTGTTTTTCTTTAACTCCATCTAAACATTCAACACATGCTTCTTTATAATATTGAGTATCAAAGTCGATTTCGTCTAAATCTCCAATCATATTAAGTATATCATCTAAACTTATACCTGTTACAGGTTTTTCTTCGTCATTTAGTAAACATACATTTTTGTTTTCTTCTAATACGTATTCTTTTTCATCATAAACAAATTTTAACATATCTAGGCTCCTTAATTAATCTATCTCTGATGCAAACAAAGTCGGGTCATCTACTGCATCTTGATACTCATCCTTTGTTATATATCCTTGTTCTAGCATATCATCAAGTACCTGTATTTGTCTAGCCTTTGCTTGGTCGTGCTCCCTAAATCTGTAAGGGTTATTTGTTATCCCAGCTAGCATTGCACATTGTGCCAAGTTTAGTTCAGATACATCTTTATTGAAGTAAACCTTTGCTCCCTTCGCAACGCCATATGCTGATTTTCCTAAGTATATATTGTTTAGATAAGTACATAAAATTTCGTCTTTTGTCATTACCTTATTCATCTGAATAGCATTATACATATCTAAAACTTTTCGTTTATATGTTTTGTCTTCACTCGTAAGTAAATTTTTCGATACTTGCATATCTATAGTACTTCCACCTTGTGTTGAAGAAGTCACCAAGTTGTTTAGTGCAGATCTTACAAGTGCCTTTATATCCACTCCATGATGCTTATAAAATCGCCTATCTTCCATAGCTACAACAGCATGTTTTAAGTCATCTGGTATTTGGTCATCACTTACGACTTGACTACTTATATAATTTTCTCTTATCAATTCCTTTGTAACCTGTGGTGCTCCCTGAACTGCATATAAAGCAAATCCAGAGAATACTATTCCTCCAATAACAGCTAAAATTAAAAATACTGAAGCTAATTTAGTAGCTATTTTTAATCTTTTCTTTCTGTTTATTTTTTTCTTTCTATAATAGATTTCTCTTTCTAATTCAAATTGTTCGCGTTCTTCGCGCTTTTTTCGAGCCTCTTGTATAGACTCTTTGTTTTTATTAGTCCTAGTATTTTTTATATTAGAATTTTGTTTCTTAGCATTATTATTGCCGTTTTTCCCTGTATTTCTATTATTGTTGGTAGTTGAGCTAACTTTGCGTCTTCGTATTCTGTTTTCATTATTCTCAGCCATTTTTACCTCCTTTTAATAAATAGATTATACAATGAAATAAGAACAAATAAAAATACAAATTTGTAAGATAAGGATTTTTAATTGTTTTGTAATATTTTTTTAATCTTTTTTTAAATTTATACTTCTTACTTATGTATAATTTTTATTTATATTAGGATGGCTGATTTTAAGATATATTTATAGTCTGTTTAATATGATATTTATAAATTCCGACATCATTATTTATCAAAAGCACAATAGGCTCTTTCATATTATCAAGAGAAACACATATTTTTATTATCTTACTTTCTCCACTGTTTAATTTGCCTAAAAACCCATAAATATTTTGATTTTTATTTATAAAAGTATCTTGTAATTTATTATCTTGGTAAAATTGATATTTTATTTGAGATAACTCCAGGGGTTCGAGACTAGTATTGATTACATTAAACGTCAATATTGCAAATTTGTCATAATCATCACTTATCTCGACATTCTTTTGCTCTAATTCAATATCTTTTAATGAGATGTTTATCTGCTCAGTTGAATTTTTTAAATAATTTGTATCATTATAATCTTTTTCATCTAGTGCATAAATACTATTGTTTAAAGAAACTAATAATATTATCAATAAAAATAATCCTAGTCTTTTTATATTCATAAAATGCTCCTTTTTTTAAATTAATATTTTAATTTAAATTTTATTTTGATTTGTTTATATTCTAAAAACCTTGCAAACACGACATATTACAATGTTTTTATATTAAAATTTTATACAAAGTATATGATTTTATGCACTATTTTATTTTACCATTTTTTACCTAGAATATTTTTTTGTTTTTTCGTTGCACTTTTTGTCGATATTTGTTATTATAAATATACAGTTATTCCCCGATAACTGAAATTACTCCCCAAAATAAAAAAGTCTAAATAGACTTTGCGTATTAAGATAATTCTTATACGTTATAAAATATATTCCCTAATACCCCTTTTTATAATATATTTTAATTAAGAGAGCCCTAGAGATCGGACATTTGCTAGGGCTCTCATTTTTTATTCAATTTTTTTATATAAATGACAAAACTCCACTATCATGTTTTATTTCATCTTTTATAAACATTAACTTACAATAAAACTTATCTAATGTATCAATATCACCATTTTCTAAATTACTTTTTATCAAAGATATGTAAATATCCTTCTTTTCTAATTTAGATTGGCTTATTATCTTGATAATAATCTCAGTTATTGTCTGGATATTTTGGTGCATATTATTTTTTAAATTTCGCTTATTAATCACATTCAAGACTTCACCTTGATGTATATTGCCTACAAACAACTTATTATGTATAAAAACTGCATTTTGTAAATTTAAATTAGGTATTATAAAATCTTCTTTTAATAAATCTGATTCAAATTTTACAAATTCAATAAATAAGTCTAGTATAAAATAAATATTATTAAATCTCTCATCTTCTAAATCAAATGTATCCATAATTTTAATTACAATTACATCATTTTCAAATCCATTATCGCTATCTTTAAAATATATATCATCTAAATCTTGATTATTTAGATATTTTTTTATGACTTTATATAAATTTTTATTTTCGACTTTTAATATAAGAAGTTTTTCGTCCATATTGTTTAGTTCAAATCCTATATATCTTTGTATAATGTCGTTGTTCAAGCTAGATGCTTTTGATACAACTAAGTCATTTATCAACGATTTAAAATCCATCTCAGTTAATTTTCTATAATATGTATCGCTTATTTTTTCACTTTTTAAATTTCCAACTATAATTTTATAATTATCAACTATACTCTGTCTCAAACTATCTTGTTTGCAGTTGTATTTATTTGATGAAGCTTTTTCTAATTCTATTTTTATTCCTTTATCAAATAATTCTCTGGCCTTTTTAATTATTATCTTTTCTTCATTTATAGTAAATTTATATCCTATTGTAGCATCAGTTATAAATTTGCATAATTCTCTTAGCTCGTTTAAATTATCATTTACTTTACTTATTAAAAATATATTTATCTCTTCTTTTTTAGAATAGAAACTACTTATATATAAATATATTCCTTTTATTTTGTTGTATATTTCGTCATTTTTATAATCATAGATTTGATTTATATAAATCAAGATATGGATAGATGCTAGTACAGAGTATTTATATTTATTTATGTTGATATCTAAATCTTTATAAAAATCTTTTTCTAGTATTGTATCAACTATGCAAGTTAATATATCTTGTTTTAAAGTGGTTTTTTCTAAAGTAGAAATATACTGAAGTATATTTGTTATATTTTTATATACCTTTTCGCTTATATATTGAAGTGATTTGAAGTAATATACAAAAGCTTTATTTATTGGATCTTCTTTTAATCTAGTTTTATTCAAATTAAAATACTCTATAAAATAATCTTCTTTATCTATCAAGCTGTATTTTGTAACAACATAATATATGTATTCTGGCGAAAATTCAAATTGCTTGTGTTTTTTGTCTATATGTTTAAATAAATCTAATTCATAGGATTTTTCAGATTCACCTAATTTCTTTAATATATTTTCTATAAATTTATTATCATCAGTATATATCTCACATTCATCTATAAAATATTCAAAGCTTCTCAAATATTCTAAAAGAGAACACTCATCCAGATTTCTCTCTTCATATAAATAAGTCATATAGAGCTTTTTATATTGATCTTTATCTTTTAAAATCCTTTCATTTTGAAGTGCAAACTCAACTATTTCCTTATTGTATATAGATTTTTCAATCATTACTTCAAATGCCTTTTTCTTAAATAAATCATCTCCAAACTTAAACTCATCTATGAATATATCTTTATTTTTTATTATATATTCCCTTATAATATCTATATTATTTATCTTGTAAACTTCGTTATACCCTAGCTTTATCAATATATTTTCATTTTTTACATCTTCAAATTTATAGATTATATTATTGTTTTTATTTTTAATTAAGATACAATTATCTTTTATCAAGTCTTTGTAGTCAGTATAACTCAACATTTCGTATTTTAATAATTCTAAGAAGTATTTTTTAAATAGTTTTATTTTTTCATAATTAAGAGTTTCATAGTAATTATATTTATAGATAGTTTTAACTATAATCATGCAGCAGTCTGTTATTATTTTTTCTTCTGTATAATAAGAAACTATATCTTCTATATATGGTTTAATTTTTTCTATAGTGTTATTTTTAATATATCTATAAATAAATGCTTCTAAGCATTTATTATATCCTTTTGTGTATTTATAAACTTCTTCCATAATTATAGCTATATCTAAATCATAAATATATTTATTATAATTGTTGAAATTAGTCATAAAATCTATACTTCTTTTAATTATATTATTATGAACTAAGTCATTATGTTTTATAATTTTGCATAGATTTTTAAATTTAGATATAAATTCTTCATCATATTTATTTATCTTTATAAAATAATTTAAATCCATCTCTAAATTATCTTTTGTGTTATCGTTACTATCATAATACATACTTATTATATTTAATATTTGTTTTGTATCGTCTGTAAGGATGTAATCCCTTTTATAACACTCTCTCATATATTGATAGATAATATTGTCTACTATTTTGTATTTATATATAAATTTTTCACATATATTAATAAATACTAAATTATTATAATAGTTATTTTCATAAGCTATTTTTACTAGCTCTATAAACATATCTTGATTTGGAAAAATCCCTAAAACATCTAACTCCACTATATTATCTACTATATTTTTAAATATTTTTTCTTTTCTAAAATCTACTTCTCTAATATTTTGATTCTTTGTAGGTTTAGTAATTTTAATTGATTTTATCATTTCATAGACACTATCTTGTTTTTTTATTGTATCGTTAAGTTCTATACTTATAGCTTTAATTATTTCTTTATTTTGATCTGAATATAAATCTAATTTTATACTATTTCTTATTTTGTCTAAAATTTTCTCATAATCACTTTTATTTTTGAAAATATATTTATTTTGGATTAATATATCAACCATCGTTTTATTGAGCTTTAGATTGTTTTTATATATATTTCTGATAAAATCATCTGTATTTTCATATAGTTTATATAGTGAAAATCTATAACTTAAATTATCATTATATAGCTCATCTCTTACTTCAAAAGGATTTTTACAAAAATAATTAGCTAAACTATTTTTAAATTCTTTATAATACTCTGGTAATGTTTCTTTGCTCAATCTTTTAAATTTAAAGTCTGTATTTACTGTGGCTTTTGTCATTGTAAAAGACTTTCTGTATAAAACATCGTCATTTAAAACCAATATTTCCTTTGGCTCTTCAGGAAGATAATAAAATGCATTTTTATCATAATACTCAAGATCACATCCTGCATAATTTTCAAACTTAAATATTATTCTATATTTTCCTGAAGTTATATCGCAAATTTCTATATGGTGTATATTTTGAATAATTGTATTTAAATACTCATCATCTAATTCTTTTATAAAGATCAATTCTTTTTCAGTAAAAGATGTCTTTTCTTCAATATATCTTAAATAACTATTTTCTCTTTCTTCAACTTCTTTTTCATAATCTTTTTGACTATAATAA
>NZ_JADPET010000028.1 GCF_015667935.1 Clostridium sp. 1001270J_160509_D11
GATATCTTTATGATACAAGATACGGCTTTATAATTTATTTTTTTAATATTTATTTCAATAATTCTAAATTTTCTAATAAATCTACTGCTTTTTACTGATTAATTTTTGTCAATATAGTACAATTATAATATATAGAATATAATTTTTACGGAGGGATTATTATGGATAAATTATTCATTTTATTATTTGTTTTATTTGGTATAGGTTTTATTTATTTTCTTTTTATGGTAAGTATTCAGTTTACGCGTATTAATAAAATTAATTTGCAGCTTGGCATGGATGTTACTAAACTGTACGATAATGACGATGATTTTGGGGATATTTTTAGTTATCTCATTAAGAAGTGCGCTATGTTTTTATATAAAGTTTCTGCAAAACTAT
Source organism: Clostridium sp. 1001270J_160509_D11 (assembly GCF_015667935.1). Taxonomy (GTDB): domain Bacteria; phylum Bacillota; class Clostridia; order Peptostreptococcales; family Peptostreptococcaceae; genus Intestinibacter. The sequence continues at coordinate 382 of NZ_JADPET010000028.1, forward strand.
AAGAAATCATATTTCGAGAGAACGTTATCTTTGTATAAAAATATAATTTAGTGTATACATTATAATTATATCAAAGCTATTAAAATCTATTTTTTGTATACATCATAAATCTACATAAAAAGTATTAAGTTAAATTTAATCAAAATCTCTGTTCTAAATATCATAAAAATATTTTTTTGAATTATATTTATGTAAATTATACTTACCCACGATATATAAAATATAAAGGAATCTCATTTCCTTAGAATAAAAAAAGTGGGATATAATCCCACTTTTTTACTTTAAACAGGCTGTTATTATATAAAATTAGTCCTAATAAAAATTCTTTAATTGATTCAATCTACTTGGATGTCTCAATTTTCTTATGGCCTTAGCCTCTATTTGTCTAATTCTTTCCCTAGTAACTCCAAATACTTTTCCTATTTCTTCTAAAGTTTTAGGGTCATCATCATCAAGACCAAATCTCATTCTTAAAACTTTTTGTTCTTGATCACTAAGTCCTGTTAATAATTCATTTATTTTCTCCCTTAAATTGTGTTGTTCCACTTCGTGCATAACTACATCGGAAAAGTTAGCATCTGAAGGTATAAATTCTACTAAACTACTGTCTTCATCTTCTTTTATTGGTGTATCTAGTGATACAACGTTTTTGTCTCGTTTTAGAATTTCAATAACTTTTTCGACGTCCATATCGCAAATGTCAGCCAACTCTTCTAGTGATGGCTCTCTTTGTAAAACATTTGAAAGTTCTTGTTTTTTTCTTTTAACAAAATTAATTCTTTGATGAAGGTGAACTGGTATTCTAATAGTATTTTCACAATCGTCTATATATCTTGTAATGCTTTGTTTTATCCACCAAGTAGCATACGTACTAAACTTATACCCTTTAGTATAGTCGTATTTTTCTACGGCTTTGATAAGACCTATATTCCCCGCTTGTATTAAGTCAAGCATATCAACATTTTCTTTTCTATATTTTTTGGCTATACTTACAACTAATCTATAATTAGCGTTTATAAAATCTTCTTTTGCCTCAGGTATTTCTTCGTTAACCTTTTTAGCCAATTCAACTTCTTCAACTGCAGACAGCATTTTATATGCTTCAATTTCTTTTAAATACATTTTCATTGCATTTGATGATCCTGAAGTATCTGCATGGACATAATTTTCGTAAGTATTTTCTTTTTTAGCCCCCATAATATAACCCCTTCTTTTACACATAGTTTATTTAAATCTTATATAGCTATTATATGTTTGTAAATAAAAAAAATGTAATTCCATTTACTCAAAATGTCAATTACTTTATCTATAATATAATTCTACGTTTTTTTGTAAAAACCTTTATTTTTTCACAAATTTTTGCATTTTTGTGATATACATAGATAAATTCTTTATTTACAAACTTTTTATCAATAAAATTCTTGCAAACTAACTCTTAGTGATGGTCGTGTCCACAACCGCAACCATCTTCATGATTGTGTTCATGAGAGTGATCATGACCACAACCACAACCGCATTCATGACCGTGCATCATTTCTTCTCTTTTTATTTTTTCTTCCATTTCAAAGAATTCTTTTTTCATTTGATCATATGTAGGAAGAGATGCTTCTGTATCGTATTCTTCCCCAGTCCAATCAGCATACATCATTTCATTTCCGTTTGTAAGTATCATTCTACCAGCAGTAGTTATGTTATCTACATCTTCAAGGAAATCTATTTCTTTTTGTAATGCTGCTCCTTCCATTACAAAGTCTTCATCAACGCATGTAGCTATTAAAACTGGAACGTAGAAATCTTCTCCATCTTCTTTAACAACAACATTTACTATTATGTCTAAAACACCTTCAGCTCCTTCTTCAAATTCACTTAAAGGCACATTAGTGTCTATCATATCTTGAGGTACTAGTAAATCCTCCATTAGATATTTTAATACTCTTTCTTTAACAAATTCTTTTGACATACTTTTCTCCTTTCTTTTAAGAAAAACCTCTTTATTGATTCTTTTCAAGGTATATTTTCTTTTAACATACTGATATATTTTATTTAAACTAAAAAAATACTATCAATACATTATAAAATACACAAAATTATTTGTCTTTTTACTTAGAAAATACCATATTTCTTCTTTATAATATAATAGATTTAAAAATTTTTCAATCTTATTTATTACTTATTTTATATAGTATTCAAGATTTTGGTATGTTTTTAAAGTTCAAATACAAATTTTTATAGTTTAGGAATGAAAAATTTACTTTTTAAATTAAAATATATTTCTTCATCTAATCCTATCTTTATAGTTATACCCATTTTATGCTATATTAATTCTCTATAATATATAATTTCATTTTTATGTCTTTTTCTTAAAAATTCCTTAAAATAAAGATATTTTAATTTTTTTAGTATATAATCATGTTACAACATTGTAATCGTATTTATTTTTAAAAAGCTATATATTATTAATGTGAGCAAATTATAATTTTACAATTATATATTTTAGGAAATAATACAAGGTATGTATTGGGAGGAAGTAAAATGAAGATTAAAAACAAAATAGTTTCTGTATTAATGGCTACATGCTTAATGTTTTCTTCTTTTGGCATAGGTACATCTTTTGCTGATAGCTCAAAAGTAGTTACTATAGGCGTAAATAATACTGCAGAACAAAAACAGACTATTTTAAATTACTTTGGTGTAAAAGAAAGCGAAGTACAAATTGTAACCGTAAATAATAAAGAGGAAAGAGCTTATTTAGGAAAGGTTGCTACAGAAGAACAATTAGGTACTAAGACTTATTCTTGTGCTTATGTTGAACCTACAAAAGAAGGTAGCGGTATAAATGTAAAAACAGCAAATATAACTTGGGTAACATCTTCTATGGTTGCTACTACATTATCAACTGCTGGTCTTACTGGCGCTAACTGTGTTATAGCTGCTGTATTTCCTGTAAGTGGGACAGGTATCTGCATATAAAACTTATAGAAATAGCTTTTTTTATCCTTATTACTTATGTACGTTTGATTTCTATAACTTTCATATCAATAAAGTTATAGAAATGAGTTATAAATATCTGAATTTATAGTTTATTTTTGCTATTAACTCAATTTTATAGATATCAAATTCTCCTAATTTTATTAGGATTTTATTTTATTACGGATAGTATATTTTTATATAATTTTGACTTCTATTACTTTTAAAATACATAAAGGTTATAGAAGTGAACAGTATATATGATATTATATAGTTCAATTTACAAATTTTAGTTGTTATAAAGGAGATTGATTATGAATTTAAGAAAAAGAATAGCTTCACTAGCTATATGTGGAACTTTATTCATAGGAAGTATAAACTTTGCTTTTGCTGATGGAGCTAGAGTTGTTACTCTAGGTGCAAATTTAAATGAACAACAAAGAGCTACTATTCTTAAATACTTTGGGGTTAACGAAAATGAAGTTGTAATACTAGAAGTTAATAACCAAGAGGAAAGAAAATATTTAGAAGGTGTTGCTACTGAAGCTCAATTAGGTAAAAAGACTTACTCATGTGCTTATGTTGAACCTACTAAGGCTGGTAGCGGTATAAATGTTAAAACTGCTAACCTTACATGGTTAACATCTTCAATGGTTGCAAGTACATTATCAACTACTGGTATGACAGATGCTGATGTTGTTGTTGCCAGTGTTTTTCCAGTTAGTGGTACAGGAGTAATATTATAATATATCATTATATTACATAAGCTCCGTATGTAAAGAAATTTGCATAGGACACAACTTTAATTGCAGGTAATCCCTAAAGCTCTACACCACAATATATCTGAAAAGAATATATGATGGTACGAAAGTAGAAAAAACGTAGAGATGAATATAAGGTTAAATCCTAAGTATTCTAAAACAATGGGTGTTCATGCAGGGAAGCTCCTAAGTCAACAGATATGGAGAACCTCCAACGACTATCCCTGAAATGGGAGTACACTACAAGCTATTGGTAGTGGAAATAGGTTGCCCCTAACGTATGAGTCGAGGGTGAAGAAATAGTCTTCTCACGTTCTGAAAAGAAGTGGTCATTAGAGTAATCGAAATGACATTGTAAGTGTAGCGACTTATAATAAAAATTGTTAGCCTTATTAGGTTAACATAAAGGCTTTAACTGGAATAATGAAAGCATTTGAGGATTCTACTGGAAAACCTCTTGAAGAGGAAAAGAAAGAATTAGCATCTGAGGAATTAATAATAACAGGAAGCTTAGGTGAAGATATAGGTGCTGATAAAGCAACTGGTATAGTTAATGATATAAAAACAGAAATAATCAAAAACAATACTAGTGATACAATTCAAATTGCTGACACTATAAATAATATAACTAATAATTATAATGTTACATTAACACCTGAACAACAAAAACAATTAGAAGATTTAATGGCTAAAATAGCTAAACAAGATTATGATTATAATCAAATGAAAGATACTTTAAATGGTATAAAAGAAACTGTTAACGAAAAATTAGATGAACTTGGAGAAGGTGTTAACCAAGGATTCTTTGACTCTATTAAAAATTGGTTTAGCGGTATAGGCGATTGGTTCGCTGGTTTATTCGGTGGAAATGAAGATAAAGATTTAGGTATATTAGGTTCTACTGATGATAGTGTGTTAGGAGAGAATGCTATCATAGATGCAACTGATAAAGATGCTATAAACTTACCTTCTAGTGAAGAAGTTGAAGGATTCTTCGCTAAGATATGGAACTGGTTCACAGGATTATTTAATAGTGATAATTCTAATAAAGTAGAAGATAATAATACAACGCCTTCTTCAAAAGAAGAATCTAATAGCGGTTCTACAGAAGATAGTTCTGTAGACTCATTAGAGCAAAACTCTACTGTTGATGAAAATGTTCAACCTGATTCTTCGGTTGAAAATGAACCTCAAGATAATGAAAATACAAATGATTCAAGTAATCTTGATAACCTAAATACGCTTGATAGTAATAGTAGTAATGAGGAAACAATTAATTAATATTAGTTGAATGAAATTTGAGTTTAATTTAATTAATTTTGATAATATAATCATCACATTTAATAATATAAGCTTTTGTGCATGATGCTAATTATTACTGATTATTAATGCGAAGGAGGCTTGATTTTTTATAAATAAGGTATCCTTCGCATTATTTTATACTTTATATAATCATATTTGTAAAATCAATTTATTCAATTCCCTTTTCAATCATTTCTTTAATCATTCCTTCAAATCCAAAACTATTATACATAAACATTACTATATCCGATTTGCTGTTGACTATCATATCTTCATATGTCATATCTATATTTTCGATATATCTAGGGTCTATTATTTCAACCTCTTTAAATACATCAGCTAATAACCATGTCATAGGTGCTTGATATGAGTCTCTAAACACCAATACTTTTTTATCACTTAATGAATTTTTATTTCTTATTTTTAATATATTACAATTAGTTCCCCTCATATAAGCTCCACCATAATCCCAACTGTCTTTCTTTCTCAATGTAGCCATTATATTTTTTTCACTTATTTTTTTATCTGTGTATCCATCACAAATATAATACTCTAACTTACTACCATTTCTATACACATAATTTGCAAATTCTTTTTCTTTTACTATTAAATTTAGCTTTCTATTATAACTTCCTAAAAATTCTTTCTCTTTGACTTCTTTAATTCGGTATCCATCAAGATAACTATTAATGGTATCGTTTGATAAACCTAAATTTACATTATTAATCATAAATTTAAATCCTTCAAATGCTCCTAATCCATTCCAATGGTGGTCTGTCTTAAAATAAAATTTTTCCCTTTGACTTTCTGTAAAGTTAGATAAAAAATATCCATCAATATCAATAAATGAAATATTATTTTTATCCAATTTTGATTTAAAAGATTGTTTATTTAAGTCTATATTTTCCTTATTCATAACAAAGTCAGGATAAAGATGCTTTAGCATATTTGTTTTGTGAGTCATAGATATAAAATACACATCCTTATTTTGAGTTCTAGCATTATTACTCAAAGTATTTATAGCATCTGCATATATTTGCATTTTATCATCTTGTATAATTTTAGAAAATTTACCAAGTATCCAATTATCTTTGACCAAGTAATAATTACCCACGGTATACTTGCTCTGTTCACTTAACTCAGTTGTATTATTTTCATTAAATACTAACTTTTCACTTTTATAGATATTATCAGTTACTTTAGAAATACCAAAAAAGCTAACAGTAATAAGTATTAATGTAACAACTAAATATATTAACTTATTTTTTTTCATTATAACTCCTCCTTTAATGTTCAACTATCGTGATAAAATTATGTTTCCCTTATAATAAAAAAATAAAAGTCGCAAGTTTAGATTGCTGTAAAACTTACGACTTTTATTTTTTATTTTATGCCTTTGTCTATCATAGCCTTAACCATTGAATCAAATCCAGAGCTATTATACATAAACATTACTATATCAGAATTACTATCTTTTATTATTTCTTCATATGTCTTATCTATTTTATCTATATTTCTTGGGTCAACTATTTCAACTTCACTAAATAAATCTGCAAATAGCCATGTAGTTGGAGCTTGATATGAGTCTCTAAATATTAATATCTTTTTATCTACTAAGGCTTTGTCATTTTTAATATTTAATATATTAGTCTGTGCTCCTCTAATATATGCTCCACCGTAATCCCAGCTTTTTTTATTTCTTGAAGTTGCAATAATCTCTTCTTCTTTTTTACTTTTACCATTTAATTCATATGTATATTTTGCATTATCTATATACATATAATTTACATATTCTTCTTCTTTAACTAGCATGTCTAAGTTTTGATTGTAACTACCTATAAATTTTTTGTCTTTCACAGTAGTTTCCCTGTATCTAGCAAAATGTTTATCTAACTCATCCTGTGATATCCCTAAGTCCATCCTTGAAGCCATCATTTTAAAGTTTTCAAACGCACCTATACCTGTCCAGTGATGGTCTGTTTTAAAATATAGCTTTTCTAATTCATATTGGCTAAAATTATTTAACAAATACTCATCCATATCAATATATGTTACTATATCCGATTCTAATCTACTCCTAAATTCACTTTTATTTATATCTATATTTCCTGTATTGTCTATATACTTAGGGTATAAATGCTTTAATACATTGGTTTTATGAGGCATCATTGTATAATATACATCTTTTCCTAAGCTACTACTTATTTCAGATAATTCATTGATTGTATTTGAATAATCATCTAATTGCTCTTCACTTAAAAGTTTTGGAAACATTCCTAAAATCCAGTTATTATCAACTAGATAGTAGTTACCAACTTTTGTTTTATTTAATTTTGCCTCTGATTTTTTATTTAAGCTTATCATTTCATCCCTAAGAACAAATTGGTCATTATAGTAACTTTCAAACTTAGAAGCAAACTCCTTATCTTCAATATCTTTTAACGTTGGCTTCTTTTCAAGATTCCTATTTTCTGCAATACTATACTTTTTATCTGGAACTATAATATTTAAAATAAAAAAACCAAAAATTATAGTTAAAAATGGTATTATTATATACCTAGCCTTCTTTTTATTCATAAAAATTCCCCTTTAAGTCTAAAATCTAAAATATAAAAATGGATTATAAGTAGAACTGCTTAACATTACCATAATGATAAACATATATATACCTAGTGATAGTCCATGCATTAAATATGCTATATCATTATCTAATGCATTTTTATTAATCTTTAAAATTAATTGTTTCAAACCTTTTACAATCGGTGTAGATAGTATTATAGATGCAAGTAATATGTACCAATAATCGATTAAATAAATATTAACCGAACTATTAATAACATCATTTCCATTAAATCCAAACATGACCTTTAAAAACTCAAATGCCTGTGTTATATCATTAGCCCTAAAGAATACCCATCCTACAACTACAATCAAAAGTAGATAAGTATGTCTTAAAACTTTAGGAGTTTTATACAAAGCCTTTTCTAAAAATGCTTTTTCTAAAGCTATAAATACTCCGAAATATAATCCCCAAATTATAAAATTCCAACTTGCTCCATGCCACATACCAGTTAAAAACCATACTACAAATAAATTTCTATACAACTTAAACTTAGAAACCCTACTTCCACCTAATGGAATATATACATAATCTCTAAACCAGCTTCCTAATGAAATATGCCACCTTCTCCAAAACTCTGAAACTGTTTGTGATATATAAGGATAGTTAAAGTTTTCAAGAAACTCAAATCCAAACATTTTACCTAATCCTATAGCCATATCACTATATCCACCAAAATCAAAATATATTTGAAGAGTATAGCAAACTATTCCTAGCCATGCTTCTAATATCGAAACATTAGCTAAATTAGTTGAAAATACACCATCTGCTACTACAGCTAATTGATTTGATAATATAACTTTTTTAGCAAGTCCACAAACAAACCTATTTACACCATCTGCAAATTTTTCTATTGAATGGTCTCTTTTACTTATTTGTGTTGCTATAGTCTGATACCTAACAATAGGTCCTGCAACTAATTGTGGAAACAATGCTACATATGCTCCAAAGTCTAGTATGCTCTTTTGAGCTTTAGCATCTCCTCTGTAGATGTCTATAGTGTATGACATCGTTTGGAAAGTATAAAATGAAATACCAATAGGTAATGGTAAGTTTAACAAACCTATATTTAAGTTAAATATATTATTTATGTTTTCAATTAAGAAGTCACTATATTTAAAGAAACATAAAACAAATAAGTTTATAATTGCTGAAGATATAACCACCATCAGTGCTTTTTTTCTTTCACCTAATTCTATAAACCTTTCAACTTTTAATCCATTTATATAATCAATTACTGTCGAAAATAACATTAAAAATACATACACAGGCTCTCCCCAAGCGTAGAAACACAAACTTGCTATTAATAATATTAAATTTCTTGCTTTACTATTTGATATATAGTAAATAATTAATGTTAATGGCAAGAATAAAAATAAAAAAATCAAACTACTAAATACCATTTCTTATATACCAATAATTTAAATATTGATATTTCCTCCCTTCATATTTTAATCTTCACTAATATTTTTTCTATACAGAATTTTATCATATTTACCCTTGATTTTTTTGTAGTAATTTGTCGAATACAATAAATATTTTCCCCCTCAACGTTTCTAAAATAAGTCATTTCTTCTCTTTCTTCGCTCTTCTCTTTTTAAACTTAAAACATTATTAGTATCTATATTATTTATTCCATTCGTTTTAGATAACTCAACCAATTTTTCATCATTAAACATATTCTTTAAACCGTCATAAACCAGATAATCCTTTGATTTATTCATAGACATAACATCTACTAATGAATTATCAGCTAAGCGACTATTACAAAATATACTTGCAAATTCACGCTCAAATGATTGTAAAGCTTTTTGTAAATCGTCTTTTTCTTTCTTCAACTTTTTATTTTCTTCTTCTAAATTTTTCAACTTATTCTTATCCATTTCAAACACTTTAGCTAACTTCTTATAAAGTACCTCAGGCTTTTTATAGTAATCATTTACTAATGCGTGAATATCTTCTACTTCTGGTATAAACTCTTTCCCAGCTACAATTACATTAGAAGTATTTTTTATTTCATTTATTCTTTGTCTTCCATAATAATCTTCGTTATTATAACTACTAGCCCAGAAATCATATCCATACAAAGTAAATAACTCTCCGTTTTTTCTTTTATATTTAGGATTATTAGCAATTTCTTTATTGAAGGTAAAGACTGAATTATACGTCAGTCTTTTCTTCATACCACCTAGCTCTTTTAGCTTTAAATATATTATTTCATCTACTTCTTCTTTATCTATAGTTCTTTTAGCTCTTGCCATTATATTTCTCCCTCCAAAAATAGTTTTACATCTTGATTAGCATACCTTATATTCAATCCACTATTAATCTGTAATATCCCTTCTACATCTGAGCGTCTAGATAGCTCTCTATTCAATTTATTAATGGAAGTCTTTAATTTATATTCATAATCATTATCTAAGTCTAATACTCCATTTAATTGCTTTGTCTTAGGCTTTGATAATAACTTTTGTAGAAATACTTTTTCTCGCTGTATTTTTACATGTAAAGATGAAGCGATGTTATTTTCTAAGTATTCTTGTACTTCTATAAAACTTTCCTGTGTTTTAGGACACCACCAATGTTTGCATCCTATACAGAACTCTTCATCTCCACAAGCTAATATATCATTATCTATATCTATTGTACAATATCCTACACCGTCTTCTGTTTGTATACACTGCTCTAAATTTCTAGGAGCTTCTTCTGACTTCTCTTTATTAAATATAATATCTTTAAGAGCCTTTGTAGATATACTACGTCTATGCATTTTAGAACTCACAAAATCTATCATCTCTGAATCAGCATAAAATGAAGAATTTCCTTGATAATGGTCTTGTGAGGATAAGGAAGTATGACCTCCTAACATAGCTATTTCTATAGGCGAAACCCCTTGTAATAACAATGATGTAAAAGCTATATGCCTTGTATCACCTATATTAAGTTGTCTTTCTACTTCATATTTATAAGTATTTGATATTATTCTTTTATAAAACCCTTTCAGCATAGGACCAAGTACATTTATTGAAAAATACTCTTCATCTATTTTTTGTTCCACAGGTATTGTTATATAGCCGTATTCTTCTCCAAATTCAATAGCTATCTTTTTTCTAAAAGCACATAGAGCTTTATATGAAAATAATGTTTCTGTATGACCATACTCATTAGTTTTTTCTATATAATCACTTATCAAATCATATATTTCTTTAGTTATCTGAATTTTATTTAGTAATGGTATTCTTCCTCTTCTAACAACACCTTTATTAGATATATCACCTGTTTTTATTCTATTTACATAAATATAGTACTTTTCATCTTCTTCTATCAAACACGCCCTAGTTAATTTACTACATAATTCTGATGGTCTCATAGGTATAACGGTTGTAACTTTCCACCATATTAATAGTGGCATATAAAGCATTTTCATATCTTCACTAAATAATTCATCTTTATAAAATCGCTTTAAATAATAATCAAAAGCCATTATATCTTTTTCCTTAGGTAGTTCTCTTGCATTATCTTGCCTTGATGTATCCATAGTCATTAGTGTTTCAATTGCTTTATTTTGTCCTTCTGTTAAAATATCTAATTCATCTAAGTAGTATAAATATTCTAAAATACTATTTATTTTGTCTGATTTAGTTTTACCGCTATAAGTATCTAATAATTGATTTATAGGATTTCCATATGGAGAATCTATAGTCTCTAAATCAAAATTATTAGTAACCATTATACAGTCTCTTATAACTGACAGCTCAGAACCTATGCTTGTATTATATTTATTTAAAATCTTTTCTGCAAAGAAACATCTAAATGCTGTTATTTCTTTATCTGTAATTCTTTTAAAAGTTTTTAATTCTGAAAGAAAAGTCATATTTAAATTTATATATCCTTGGGTTAAAGGTTTATCTATTATCCATATATCACTGTCAAATGTAGCATCTGATGTTTCCGTTCTACTCTCTTTTCTTAATATATCATTTTGTACAACACGTTTATTAAGATTCGATTTTATTTCTTCAATATCTACAATTTCTTCTTTTACTAAATTTATATCTATCTTATCAATTAATCTACTCATATACAATTTATTACCTTTCTAAAAGTTCTTTATCTTCTAAAAAATCTTCAGGCATATCAATTAAATTTAATTGTGATTTAAATTCATCCCTAGTTAAACCTAAACAGTTATATACATACTCAGGAGTTAGTATATCCATAGCTTCTTTCAAGAGAATACTTTTTCTATCAATAGATAATGCAAGCTTATATTTTTTTACACCTTTTACATTATGATAATTCTTCATATCTTCTATCATACTTTCACATAATGTTGTTAATGCATATATTGATGGTATATGGTATTGGCACTCAAAGCATGATTTAAGGTCTATTCTTTTACAACCTTCTTTAGATACTAAGCACTGTACATTATCTTCTCTCGAAGGCAGTTTCCTTGCAAATAAGTCTGTTAATATTTCTTGACATTCATTAAAGCTTTTTTCTGCCAGGGTATCTATTACCGCTTGCCTCTCAACCCTAATAGTATTTAAAAATCCTGCCGTTGAATGAATTTTAAATACATCTCCAAATATATCATTAATTCTTACTATAGCTTCTGTTGCTTCTTCAAAATTAGTTACATTTTCATCATATACTCTAGTTAGTAGCATATTAGTTATATATCCAAATTCACCTCTCATAAATAATTGCTTACTTAAACTTTCTATCTTACTTTTGTCTAAGTTTAAATAATGAAGAGTTGAATCTTCTGACAAATGTTCTCTCAGTTTTTGTGCATATATCAATGCTTTAGAATCACCTGATAAATTAGCTAAATAGTATACAAATGTCATAACTGTTTTATTCATAGTCCTTGATAAGAATTTAAAGTTTTTATGTTTGAATTCTTTAAAGAATTTATTAAAATGACTATCTCCAACTTTATTATATTTAGTTCCAAAATCCATTAGTGTGCTATTATTTGAAATTATACTTCTACTTTTATGGTATAAAGTTAAAATCAGAATGTTAGTAGCCATAGAAGGAGCTAATTCATCCGAGCAAAAGAAAGTTCCTTTCACTTGCGTTTTTGATATTTTAAATTCATGTTGTATAACCCTTGATATTACAGCTCTAGCTTTTGCTATGCTAAGTTTATTATTTTCAAACCAACTATACTCATAAATTTTAAACTCGTCTAACAAATCATCTATATCTAATTTAGGAAACTCAGTAACATCGCCATTTCTCCATGCATTGTTCATGTGCAACATTACATATAACCATGTGGATGCGTATCTTATGCTATTTTTAACTTTAATATCATATATACTATTTTTAACGTGCAAGTCTATATCTACTAAGTATTTAAATAAATCTGAGTACACATCAAAATCATATATATCATCTATTGTTTTAGAAGACTCTCTTCTATGAGGGCTATATATTTTATCCATTCTAAATCCGCATCTTTTATTCCCTGAAACTAACTGTACATCCTTACTGACTAGACCTAAAAATTCATAGATATTTATCCTGATAATATTAGTTTTTATTATATTAAAATAAGTATTTATTTGGTTTGTTGTAAGAGAGTAAACTTCATCTAATCCATAATAATCTAACATAGATTTTAGTGCTAAGGTACATCTAACATAATGATTCACTCTAGCATTTGATACTTTTTCATTAGCTCTCATAGAATCTAATTTATCTTTTATATACCCAAACCACTTTCCATTTGTGTACTCTGAGTTTGGATTAAATCCATTCCAGTCATTTAATTCATTGAGTCTAATTTGAAAAGTATGAAAATACGTTGAACCCAATATATCATGATTTATATCATACCCAGGTGAATTGTAATCTATTTTTGTAAGTACCATGTTAAATTCTAACTCTTTATCATTTATTACTGCATTTTCTTCTGTTTTTTCTGATTCTTTTTTCTTAGCCTTAGTTCTTTCTTTTTTTATGGTTCTCTTTTTTTCACTTAATTCTTTAGCTAATTCTTCAACCTCAGATATCTTAAACCATGAGCTATCTTTAATCATAGTTGAAGTATATTCTAAAGTATAGGCTATTCTAGGTGCTTCATATTTAGTTAATTTTTCCTCATGTGAAGGAAATGTTTTAGGTGTAAAATATTTATTTTTTACAACTGATTTTGGTATATATTCAGAAAAGAATTCTTCCTGTTCTTTCACTAGTTTTTCTATTACATTTTTCTCAAAATAAAATCCTTGATAATATCTTATTTCATTCATATCAATAGACTGTTTTAGCTTTAAAAACATTCTGTCGCTCATATTTAGCATCTTACTAGCATCACTAGTAGATAAATATTCCCCTGACTCTATTTTTCTATCTATTTCTGCTCTAGATTGTATATAATCATCTATTTCTGATTTTTTATATACAACTTTTATGTTCCAAATTTCATTTAATGTGTCTCTACAAATCAACTTATAATGCGAAGGAATTAAAATACTTTTGATTCCTTCTTCCGATAAATTAGAACACATTTTCTTAGCTTCAGCTCCATTTATATGAGTATTTTGAAATTCACACAATTCATTTATTGATTTTTGTATATCATCCTTATTATAGTAAACCTCAAACCTACTTATATTTAATTTCTTTATATTAAACATTCTTACAACTTTAGCTACAGTTTTATTTACATCGTTAAAATATTTTTCTGATATATCTAACATATTGCAAAATTCTTCTTTACTTACATAGTTCGCTTTATCTTCATTATTATCAAACTCATATTTTAGTTTATGACTCATATACTTTATACCCTTTCTTCTTTTAAGGCTTCTTTGCTTAAATTTTGTAAGTTTTCATCAATAGCTTCTACCATTGCTATTCTATCTATATAAGCTAATGCAGACGATAAATTCCTATCTCCTCTAAGACTTGCAACTATTTTAGCATCAGGAACTCCCATAGAGTTATTAGCTAATCCAGTTTTTATTATAAAATTAGTAAATACATGTCTACCTATATGAGTAGACCATGCGTATTTCTTAAGAGTCTTGCTTTCAACTGGCTTAGAATTTTCAAGAAATTCTATAAAATCTGATTTTAATTTTTTAAATCTTTCTTCGTATACATCACCTGTCATCGGATTTCCCTTTTTATTAACAAATAAAGCTTTAATATTAGTTCTTTTCTTTAGTTTAGATAAGTACTTCATATGTTCATCCCATGTGTTAAATAATTCTTGATTCCAATTAAATACAACTTGATTTTCCCTTGCGAATTTAACTTGTGATTTTTTACTCTTTAAACTTTTAAATAAAAATAATTGCCTATCATTTATATCTAAAAATAACTTATCTTTATCTCTATTTACTTCTACTGCATCTATAGTTAAATTTACAACTTCACCTAATCTTAATCCCCCCATAAACTGCATAGCTACACCTAGTGCTATGTCAGGATAATTCTCTCTTGCATATTCTAAGAACAATTCCCATGTTACTCTTTTCATATCTGCTAATTTTATCGCCTTAATACTTTCTCCATAGCTATTTGTTGGATTAGTAGGTGGATAAAATACTTTATACTCAAGACTATCTTTAAATGGAGATATTGATACTCTCTTTCCTTTTGATGTTACGTTCCCCCTGTTTTTTATTGGTACTACTTTATGTTCAACTATAGCATCTTTATTTGTAAGTATCTTTTTCTTATTTAAAAACGTGTAAAATGATATAAGTATATTTTCTTTTCTTTTTACTGTAGAATAATTATTTACTACTAGTTCTTCTTCTCCTTGCTTATTTACCTTTGTCTTTCTTGTTCCTATATATGTTAAGTATTTAGATGCATGAATAAAATTCAAACCATATATACCTTCTTCTTGTAATATGTCAAAACATTCATCTTCACCTAATTCTATTTGTAGCTTTAAGTAATTGAGAAAATCACATATTACATATCCATAGTGAATTTTTGTATTAACAGCTTTTTCTGACATATATACTTCTAGAAATTCAGTTAGAGGACTAGGTTTCCATACCAATGGATTTGCCTCATCTGATTCTACTATTAATACTGCATATCTATCTTTTGGTTTCCATCCTGATATATCATTTATCACTTGTTCCTTTACTTTATATATAATCATCCATCTTCCTACCTCTCTTTTTTATCTTTTTAACTTAACATAAGTATATCATATATTTCTACAACTTATCAATAACTATATAGAAATACATAAGTTAGTATTTACAACACTTTATATCCATTATAATCATAATATAACCTTTATTCTATAATATTATACAGATAAGGACAGGTGCCTTAACTGGTGTTATGAAGGCATTTGAAAATGCTACTGGAGAAACTCTTGATGAAGATAAAAAAGAACTTGCTTCTGAAGAATTAATAACTACAGGAGATTTAGGTGATAAAATAGGTCAAGATAAGGCTACAGGTATAATAAATGATGTTAAAGCTGATATTATAAAAAATAATACAAGTGATAAAACACAAATTGCAAATACAATAAACAATATAACTAATAACTATAATGTAACTTTAACAGATGCTCAAGTTGATAAAATAATAGCTTTAATGCAAAAAATAGCTGCACAAAACTATGATTATAATGAGATGAAAGCTACTTTAAATAACGTATCTGATGTTGTGCAAGATAACTTAAAAGAATCTGGTGAAAATATAGGTAACTCAGGAATATTAAGTTCTATTGGTTCATTCTTCAGTTCTATAGGAAACTGGTTCTCTAACTTATTTTCTAGTTCTGAAGATTTAGGTATATTAGGTGAAACAAATGATTCTATGTTAGGTAGTGATTCTATAATAGATGCAACTAATAAAGCTGCTGAAAATTTACCTTCAAAAGAAGAAGCTCAAAGTTTCTTCACAAAAATAGTTAATTGGTTTAAAAGTTTATTCTCATCAGACAATTCTAATAATAGTTCTGATGATTTAAATAAAAACAACGGTTCTACAATGATGAACCCAGATAGTAGCGATAGTAACAATGATAACACTAATAATAGTGATAGCAATACAAATACTGATTCTAATAACGACAGTAATTCTGATAGTAATGTAAATCAAAACACTGATAATAATTCATCAAATGAAAATACATTAAATCCAGAAGTACAAACTGATACAGAACATTTCGATACTAACCAATAAATTTAAAACAAAATGGGGCTGTCGCAAAATAAAATTTGCGATGGCCCTTTTCTAATTCTATTTATCTTTTTTTGTATATATTTATACTTTCTTCGTCAATGATTTTTAAGTTACCATTATCAATAACATATATATTATCACAAAGTTGTTCTATGTCTTCAAAATTATGACTAGTTAGGAGAATAGTGCGTCCTTCTTTTTGAAGCTCTTTTATTATTTCTTTTATATCTTGATATGTTTTATAATCAAGAGCATTAAATGGTTCATCTAAAATAAGTATATCTTGGTCTTCCATAATAGCTTGAGCTATACCAAGTTTTTGTTTCATCCCTAATGAATAATTACTAACCTTAACTTTATTATTAGGATTTAATCCAACTCTTTCCATAGTTTGTATTATTTTATCATTACTAATCTTATTATTAATTCCAGCTAAGAATTTTAAGTTGTCTAGTCCACTATACATACTGATATATCCAGGTTCATTAATAAATACACCTACATTTTTTGGGAAATCAACTTTATCTCCTAATTTTTCATTCCTTATATAAACCTGCCCACTATCAGGTGAGGTAAATCCACATATTAATTTAAATAAAACAGATTTTCCACTACCATTTGCTCCTACAATACCTACAGTACTACCTTTTTTTATATCTAGATTTATATTATTTAAAATATTTATTCCATCATATTCTTTTGAAATTCTGTCTAACTTTATTACAGTTTCCATAATGTGTTCAACCTTTCTAATCAATTAATATTTTTTTATACGCAAATTTTTCTATATAAATAAAGCTTAATAAAATAAACGCTGATAATTCTATAATTACAGGGATCAATGTTAAGCCATAATCTCCTATATATTTAAATCGTGATAAGCTTGAAATTCCAAATGGCAAGTATAAGCACCACTTAAAAGGTAAAAAGCATAAACTATTTAATAATAGTAAACTTAAAAATGATAAGGTCATGTTTTTACTTAAACTGTATAGTAAGATTAATACTAATACCTGTAAGCTTAAATCTAAAACTTTAATTATGAAGATATTAGTACTTAATTGTATTACTTGAGAAGTAATTGGTATATTATTAAAAATACCAATTGCAATCGGAATAGCTATATTTAATAATACATAACTAACTACAAATAGCATTGAAGTCTTTAAAATAGAATTCATCCATTTTATCCCTTTTCCAAATCTTATGTTTATAAATAAACTCCTCTCACTACTTTCTTGTTCTAGAAATATAGCTATTATATATATTGGAGTTGTATTTAAAACTAACATTTCTAAGAATTCAATAATTCGAATATTATTGACTGGATGTCCTACAAATAGATTTACTAAATAATCGTTCATTGATTCAAAAGAGCTATTACCTTTCAGAAACCCCCAAAAAGACATTAATATTAATACACTACATATTATAACTATATTATATCTTGAAAATAGAAGTCTTTTATAATAACTTATCTTATTTTTCCTTATATCTTTAATTTTTAACTTTTTATTCCAATATTTTTTATTTAATATACAAACAACTATAAGTACTGTCGTCATAGTTAATATATTTATAAATAATTTTAAGTCATAGCCAAAGTTTCTATGAAAAATTATATAATTATCAATAAAAACTATAGGTAAGTTATTTACTTTATCAATCTTTAAACCAAATATCATTAGAATATATACTATTATCATGATTTTAGTTGAAACCTTTTTACTGAAGAAGTTATTTATAGTAAAGAATGCAATAGATACTATAAATAATCCTGCTATCATATATATACAATTTATAAAAATAGCTTGTGTTACACTGCTAAAGTGTTGTGAATAGTATCCAAATAATTCATAACTTGGATTATTTGGTACATTAAAGTTATTATCACTTCTTAGACCTATTGACATTATAAATGCTACCACAAACTGAGCTATTACAAACATAAATGAAAATATTCCATATACAGCTAATTTACCCTTGAAATAATTCCAATAAGATGTACTTCTTATCAAAATATACTCCATATCATCATCCAGACTGCTATATATTGACAACATGAAAATTGGCATCATAAGATAGGTCAAATAGTAGTGCTCTGTAAAAATATATAATATAAATTGTTGTGATGATAAAGTTTGAGTAATTCTTTCATCCATGCTAAATATAGTTAACCCAAATAACAAAAATAAAAGTTTATTCGAAATTAATTTATTTAGATCAAGTTTTATCAATGTTTTCATAATGATACCTATACCTTATATATCAAAGTCTTTTTTATCTTTGAGTTGAAAACAACTATTAAGCCTATGAATAATATAGCTATCATAGGACCTGCAATCATAGAAAATACAGTAATCATTTTTTCATCCACTATAGTTGGGTCAAAAGATGTTACTAACCTATATTGTGGTACTCTAAGCACTGACAATATAAAGTTCTCTAAAATAGTATAAATGAAAGGACCTGTTAGTATTATAAATATATTATCAATATAAAGAGATAGTACAAATCCCATAGTTGCTATTATTATTGCTATTAAACTTCTCCAAATACTAATCAAAAAGCTATACATAAGTGGTTGGTTAACAAATAAATTACCTAATATATGTCTATCTTGAATAAGTATCGGTTCATTAGTTACCATATCATAAGTTCCTATATACGGCACTATTTCTGGCTTTATATATAATGCAATTAATGCTCCAATAAACATTGATACAAACATAATAGTCGCCGAACTTAATGCAACAACTATCCACTTCGATAGTAAGTACTTTTTCTTTGATACCCTCGGTAGAGTGTATAATAAAAACTTATTCTTTCTTTCATAATAAATTGTCCAACAACTTGGTATAACTACTATAAGCGGAAATAACATTGATATAAATTCTGTTGCTATTTCCCATGCCTCTAAATCAACTTGTAGCGAATAGTTTTTATATAATGTACAAGTCATAACACCTATAAAAATAGTTGCCAGAATTGCAGCTAAAAATACTGGCTTTTTTACCTTTTTCCATTCTAGTTTAATTAACGAATACAATTTTTTCGTCCTCCTATTATTAATGTTTAAGTTATGAACGTAGTATATGATAAATAAATTGCTATTACAATTCTTTAGAAATAAGTAATGACTTTAAAGGCATAAATATTTTTTCATTCCTCTAAAGTCATCGTTTATGAATTTATTTAAGGTATTAAAACACCTATATTTAAGTAATTAACATTATCTATACTTGTATTTTTAAATATAATTTTTCCTCTACATTTTTCAGTAATTAACTTTACATTGTATAAACCATATCCTCTGTGTTTACTTCCATTATCTTTTGTAGAATATCCTTTCTCAAATAATTCCATAAACTCTGTATTAGAAAGTTGAGGGTGT
Source organism: Clostridium sp. 1001270J_160509_D11 (assembly GCF_015667935.1). Classification (GTDB taxonomy): domain Bacteria; phylum Bacillota; class Clostridia; order Peptostreptococcales; family Peptostreptococcaceae; genus Intestinibacter. The sequence goes on from NZ_JADPET010000028.1 coordinate 20,612, forward strand.
GGATTACACACAGTAACTTCAAATTTGTCATCTATTTTATTCATCTTTATAAATATTGTGTCACCACTTTTACTTGCTTCTATAGCATTATCAATAAGAATTCCTAAAATTTCTACTATTTCATATTCTTCTGTGTATATCTTTTTTAGAGATGCACAGATATTAAGTTCGATGTTTATATTTTTTAAATTGGCTAATTTTATTTTAGAATAAATAAACCCTGAGATAACTTTATTGTCACATATAAATAACTCCTTAATACTATCATCCATCAATACATCTTTACTATATGTTCCAACTTTTAACTTAGCATCATCTAAAGTCTCTGCCGTTTCTAATATACTATAAATAGCTAAAAGTTTGTTATTAAACTCATGTTGCCTAGCTCTAACTTCAGACATTAAATCATCGATTACAGGAATATATTGTTCCATAACCTCTACACGTTTTTGCTGATTTATAACATTTCGCTGAGAAACTATTGACCATATATTAATAACTAACAACATAAAAAACACAAATACTACTATAGCTAAATTTTTTATAAGAATATCTACATCAAATTGAAAGCTCCAAACTAATACTAATAATGCTATCAGTGAATTTAATAGTATTAATTTAGTTATATAACTGTTATTCTTTAAATACTCTTTAAATTTATATAACGGTAATTTCAAAACAAAAATTAATATTAAAAGTAATGTAACTATTCTATATCCATATTCATATATATTAATATTTTGAACACTTATTAATTTAAATGGAACTACTGCAAGTATTCTTATAAAAATCCATATTATAATAGAAGCTATAGTTGCAAAAAATGCTTGGCTATTTTCCATGTTTAGATATATACTATTTGCTATCATTAAAAATATACATAAAAGAAATGTTCCATATAAAGAGTTAACAGGTAATATATCAAATCCTATAAAGTCCACCGTTGGCTGTATATAATTATCTGTAACTAATACACTCCATCTAGAAAATATATACACTAGATTAATAAATATAATCCAAGATAAGTTTTTATTAGATTTTTCTATTCTTTTGTTAGATAGATAATTACATAATAAGAACATAGCACTACTATCAAGTAGTGTTTGCGAAATTAGTTTAATATACTCCATCTAAAAACTTCTTTCCTATAGGAATAGTTCCCATATTATTTCTTAAATATATTAAATTATTTGCCTTGTCTATTTTTTCTATATAATTTGTATTTAATATATAACTTTTGTGACATTGTATAAATTTAGAGTCATTAATCATCTCTAAAAGTTTTTTTAATGAATATCCTGATATTATTTCTTTAGTATACTTATTTTCATTACATAAATTAAGTTCTAGTTTTTTTCCGAAAGATTCAATATAAATAATATTTTCTAAGTTATATTCAAAAACAAAGGATTTTTGTTCTATTCTTATTGTTTTAGAAACACTTTTTAGTTGTTTTTTGTACCCAATAACATCATCAAGAACAACGTTTATCTCACTTTTAGTAAATGGTTTTATTAAAAAACTATAACATTTTAGCTCTCTATAAGCTAAAAGTTCCTCACTTGCAAGAGCTGTAACAAAAACAATTGGGCTATATTTATATCTGTTTATTTCCCTTAATTGTTTTGCTAAATGTGTTCCTTTATAGTCTTTTAATTGTATGTCTAAAATAAATATATCAATGGCATTAATTGTTGCATGCTCTAATGCTTTTTGTGCTTCTTCAAAAACTACAATATCTATATCTTTTTCAAATTCCTTTATGCTCTCTGAAATTATATTGCTAATATTTTTATCGTCTTCTGCTATCAAAATCTTCAACTTTAATATCTCCTCTCCGCCTTAGATTTTACTCTGCTATATTAATTAAAATAAATCGTCTCTTATCTTTCTTCGCTCTTCTCTTTTTAAGCTTAAAACATTGCTAGTATCTATAGTTCTTTTAGCTCTTGCCATTATATTTGTCCCTCCAAAAATAGTTTTGCATCTTGATTAGTATCGCTTAGTATATCATACATTTCTATAACTTATCAATAATATAGAAATATACAAGTAAGTGTTTACAATGATTTATAACCATAAATACATTATAATTATGGTTATTCTATAATATTAAATATTTGAAAACGTAATTGCTATAAAAGAAAAAGGTCAAAAGATAAGATTAATCTTTTGGCCTTTTTAATTTACTTGCTCATTTCTTTAGATTTTTCTATACAAGCACAAACTGCATTTATTACAGATGATCTCATCCCTTCATTTTCTAAAACTTTTACTGCCTCTATTGTAGTTCCTCCTGGCGAACAAACCATATCTTTTAATTCTCCTGGATGTTTCCCGCTCTCAAGCACCATTTTTGCAGCACCAAGCACTGATTGAGCTGCAAAATTATAAGCTTGTTTTCTTGGCATTCCCCCAACAACAGCAGCATCAGCCATAGCTTCAATAAACATAAATACATATGCAGGTGAAGACCCACTAACTCCTATTACAGAGTCTATTAAGTACTCACCTACTACTTCACTTTTTCCAAAAGAGTCAAAAATACCTTTTACTATTTTTAATTCTTCATCTTCTATGTTTTTATTTGGACATAAAGCCGACATACCTTCATTTACAAGGGCAGGTGTATTAGGCATAGTTCTGATTATTTTTTTGTCATCTCCAATTATATTTTCCATGCTAGATATACTTTTTCCAGCAGCTATTGAAACTACTATTTTTCCATCTCCAATTAAATCTTTTACACCTTCTAAAACACCATCAAATATATTCGGTTTAACAGCCATAAAAACTATATCTGAATTTTTTACAACTTCTCTAGCATCTAAAGTTACATTTATATTGTATTCATCTTTTAGTTTATTTAGATTTGTCATTGTTTTAGCAGATGCTATAACATTTTGTGATTCTACTAAGTTTGATTTTATTATTCCGCCTATTATAGCTCCTGCCATGTTACCAGCACCTATAAATCCTATTTTTTTCATTCCTTCAATTACAGTGTCATTTCTTTTTCCCTTGCCTATCATTATTTTTAGGCCCTTTTCTAAAAGAG